>JBOGMR010000308.1:0-5366 GCA_050746825.1 Bryobacteraceae bacterium
GGCCGGCGCCGCTGCTCTCCGTGTCGCCGGCTGAAGTTGTCGCGCAAGTACCGTTCGATGCCGCGGCGGGCGATCTGCGGGTGGTCGCGGCCACCACGTCAAGCGCGCCACGTGCCGTTGCGATTGACTCTGCGGCTCCCGCGATCGTGGCGGCGCAACGCAGCGGCTCAGTGCTTGTGCTCTATGCGACGGGTCTCGGCGGCGTGAGGCCTGATGTGAAGGCCGGCGATGCGGCGCCGATGAGCCCGCTCTCTCAGACGGTCATGACGCCCACGGTCAGCGTTGGCGGCCGCCCAGCCGCCGTTTTCTTTTCCGGCCTCGTGCCGGGCCTGGTCGCGCTCTACCAGGTGAATGTGACGCTGCCCGATTCTGCGGCCTCAGGCTCGGTCACGGTAACTCTGGAAATCGGCGGCCGGCGCGCCTCGGTCATTGTGAATCTAGACGCGCCGTGATCCGGTATTATCGATGGCATGACCATTGCCAGGTTGCTCGCTCTGTCGCTGAGTATAATCCTGCTCGCGCCGCTTACTCTCTCTGCCCAACCCGCCAAGAAGGGCGCGAAGAAAGGGGCGAAAAAGGGCAAGGCGCAGAATCCTGAGGCGTTGCAGGACATCGACCTTGGTATTGCCAGGCTCGGTCCGCCGATTCCGGGTGATCGTGTGAGCGACCCCGGCAAGCAATCCGACTGGCCGACAATTGCCGTCGCGTCCGACGGCGCGCTATACGCGATCTTCATCGAGTGGAACGACAAGGATGCGGACCGGGTCGTGCTGCGCCGCCGCAATCCGCAGGGCCAGTGGGAGGCGCCGCGTGCGATCGAGGACGGCAACTGGGATCACTACTCGCCGGCGATCGTCGCGCGTGGCACGGGCGCGCTGGCGGTCTGGTCCGGTCAATCGAACGGGAACTTCGATCTCTATGCCGCGGAAATTCTCGCCGACGGCAAGATCACCAAACCCGAGCGCCTCACGACCGCGCCCTTCAGCGATTTCAACGCACGCGCCGTATCCGGCGCCTCGGGCAATGTCACCGTCGTCTGGCAGTCTTTCCGCTCGGGCAACGCGGATGTCTATGCGCGCCGTCTCACTGGCCGCCGCTGGGGACCCGAGATGCGCGTCTCAACGAGCGACGCGAGCGACTGGGATCCCGCCGTCGCGCTCGATAAGCGAGGCGTCGCGTGGATCTCCTGGGATTCGTATCACACGGGAAATTACGATGTTTTTCTGCGCTCGTTCGACGGATCGAAGCTGGGCGATCTGGCCGCGATCACGACGGAGCCTTCGGCGCAGTTCCACAGCTCAGTCGCCGTCGACGGCGAGGATCGCGTATGGGTGGCCTGGGACGACGGGGGTGTGAACTGGGGCAAGGACTTTTCCCGCTCGAGCGCAGCACCCGGAAGCCAGGGGTTGCATTACTCGCGCTCTCTCGGTTTGCGCGTGTACACGAGCGGCCGCGTGCAGGAGCCGTCGACCAACCTTGCGAGCATTCTCATGGGCCGCATGACGCGTTACGCCGAGCTGCCGCACCTGACGATCGATCCAAGCGGCGCGTTGTCGATGGTCTTCCGTCACTGGACCTCCATCAAACCCAACGAGATTTATCACTTCTACGCGACCCAGCTCACCGGCTCCGCGTGGTCCCTGCCGCGTCAGTTCGCTTCGAGCTCCGGACACAACAGCCAGCACGCGTCGCTTGCGAGCGCGTCCGACGGATCGGTTCTAGTCGCCTACGCGAGCGATGGCCGCTCAGAAACCAACGTTCCGGCGGAGCAAGCCCACGCCCTGCACTATAACGTGTACGTATCCGCACTTCCGAAAGCACAATCACCCGCGAGTCCATCGCTGGCTGCGGCTTCGTTGCCGGCTCCCCAGGGCCGCCCGGCACGCCGGCCACGTCACACCATGACAGCGGGCGGAAAAACGTACCACCTGATGCTCGGCGACGCGCACCGCCACACCGACATTCGCGGGCACAGCGGCGTCGACGCCTCCGTTCTTGACACGTACCGCTACGGAATCGACGCGGCCCAACTCGACTGGCTTGGCACCGCCGACCACAACGAAGTACTCGGCGGCCGCTGGCCGGACGGCCTTCGCGATTATCAATGGTGGACCGTGCAGAAGACCGTCGACCTGATGACCCATTCGCCAACCTTCACCGGAGTCTACAGCTACGAGCACTCGATGGCGCGTCCCGGTGGCCATCGCTATATCGTGTTTTTGAAGCGCGGCGCGCCGCTCCGCATGATCGATCGCAACAACGGCCTCAACGCGCCGGACAACAGCCCGCCCGAACTATGGAAGTGGATGGAGGCGAACGTCTTCACGCAGTCCGGACAGAAATCCGTGATTGTTCCGCACACTTTCGCCGCCGGCCCGCTCGCCGACTTCAATTGGCCGAACGCCCGCTTCGATTGCCTGCTCGAAATCTATCAGGGCTGCCGCGGCAGCTATGAAGCCTGGCGTCTTCCCGATAATGAAAAGCGAGGCCCGACACAAACCGATGAACCGGGACATTTCGCGCAAGACGCTCTCGCCAAAGGCAACGTCTACGGCTTCGTATCGTTCAGCGATCACGGCTCGACGCACAACAGTTGGGCTGGTGTGTGGTCGCCCGCACAGGATCGCGCTGGAATTCTCGAAGGCATGTACGCACGGCGCACGTTCGCGGCGAGCGACGAAATTATTCTGAAGGCGACGGCCGGCGGTCGGATGGCCGGCGAGGAATTCGCGGTTCCCGTGTCGCGCCCGCCCCTGATCGAAGCCACCATAGCGGCGCCCGACACGATCCTGAGAGTGGACGTAGTCAAGGATGGCAAATACGTCTTCACGACGCGCCCCGGCAGTCGCAGCGCAACACTGCGCTTTCGGGACAACGACGCAAGGCCCGGCAAGTCCTATTATTATGTCCGAGTCTTCCAAAGAGACACTGAGAATCCCGATGGCGACCCGGAGATCGCTTGGGCCTCCCCATTCTACGTGACCTACAAGTAGCGGGAAGGCCTGGCTATCTTATGAGCGGCGCGTTCAGCGCCTGGTGCATCCAAAGCCCAGCGACAACCAGCAAAAGTGTGCCGGACGCCACACTGAGCCCTTTGGTGTAAGGAGCGATTCGATTCAACCGGTCCAGAAGTCTTCTCTGGTCGGCTTCGAGTCCGGCCTGCGACGGATCGAGAAACAACTGGTCCTCTTCTTTCATGCCGATCAACGCTCGATAGATCAGCAGTCCAACGAGGACGGTGGTGATCGCAGCCCACAGGATCACGATCGCGGTAAAGGGAGAGATACCGAACATGCGTGGTTCCTCCTCCGCCAATATTTTACTCCTACTGGTGCGAGAATGGGTTGACGAGCCCGGGTGGGTGTCAGCCGCCCGTAGTAGAAGCCCATCCGAAACCGGTTGCCTCGTGACTCTTGATACACTGGCGCCTGGTCGGCATGAAAATTGCGATACTCGCATCGGCCGTGGTGTTCACGCTAGCGCTGGAATGCGCAAACGCCGCGCCCCCGGATTACGAGTTCTTCAAGACCCGCGTCCAGCCGATTTTTCTACAGAAGCGAAAGGGCAATGCGCGCTGCGTTTCCTGCCATGTGGGGCGCACGGGGTTTGCTCTGGCGGAAATGTCGCCGGGAGCTACGGCGTGGAACGAAGAGCAGTCGCGTCGTAACTACGAAGCGGCTTCGGCGTTCGTTGTTCCTCGAGATCCGGCCGCGAGCCGGCTGCTGATGCACCCGCTGGCGGTCGAGGCCGGTGGCGATCCGTACCATTCGGGCGGGCGGCACTGGGTTTCACAGCGCGATCCCGAGTGGCAGACGCTCGCGGCGTGGGTCCGCACCGGGACGCCGGATGCTCCGGCCGAAGCGCAGGCACTCGACTTCGAGTTTTACCGTACACGTGTCGAGCCGATTTTTCTGAACCCGCGGAAGGGCGGCGGCGCTGCCCTCGGCGGTGTTGCGTGCTTCGCCTGTCACACAATTCTCGCGACGCCCATGCGGCTCGAGCCTCTGCCGGCGGACGGTAAGGCCTGGCCACTCGAACAGTCGCGGCGCAACTTTGCGGCGGTGACGCGTCTGGTCGTCCCCGGAGAGCCGCTCAAGAGCCGGCTGCTGCTGCAGCCGCTCGCGCCCGAAGCCGGAGGAAGCCCCAAGCATACGGGAGGCAAGTTCTGGACATCTCAGAAGGATCCCGAATTCCTGGTGCTATCGGAATGGGTTCTTAAGGGAAAACGAAAGTGATGTTCCGCTTGGGCACCTGCCCCACGGGAATTACCGCCTTCACGCGCAGAGCGCCGATGTCCACCGCGGACGTCGTATTGGAACCGGCGTTCGCGACGTACAGCATGCCGTTCGCGAATGTGAGCCAGTCGGGCACCACGCCAACCTTCACGCCGCCGATCAGTTTCAGATCGGGGATCGAGTAGCCGTAGACCGACGAATTCAGCGAGCTGTTGCACCACACGCTCTTCCCATCGGGCGAGACCGCGAGGCCGTGCGACGGAGTCCCCGCGATGTGAGCCACCGCTGCCGCGTCCGGCTTCGGCAGCGTGACCCTGGCCACCTCCTTCCGCTGATCGAAATCGATGACGACGAAGCCATGCAGCTCGGAGAGGTTCATGAAGATCTTGCCGGTCGCGCCGTTGGGCTTGCGCGAGAACGCCATCGGCCGAACCCCGGATTCCATCGGAAGCTCCCACGCAACCGTCTCGGCAGGGTAATTGATCGCTGTCAGCATCCGTCCCGCGATTGAACCGCCGATGACATACTTGCCATCAGGCGTGACGTACGTATTGTGCACCGCGCCCTTCATCGGGATGCTCCTGACCCGCTCGAGCGACGCGGTATCGATCACGTCGAGCGCGCCCGGCGGCACGTTGATCGCAACGTATACGCGCTTGCCGTCTTTACTGATGTCGATATTGTTGGGCCTGCCGGTGAGCGGAACCTTGCGGAAAACCTTCAGACTCTTCCCATCCACGACATCGAGGGCATGGTCAGCCTCATTGCTGACGTAGAAGCGGCTGCCGTCCGGCGCTACCGCGACGCCGTGATTGACTTCAACGCCTTCGATGACCCCCACCACTTTATTCGTGCCGGGATCGATGAGATGGATGTTGTCGCCCGCGCTATTGGTTTGGATGACTCGGACGGTGGCTGCCATCAACGGCAGCGCGAGCAGCAGCCCGATGCATCTCATGGCTTCAACCCACGATGCCGGTGAGCTTGCCGCTCGCGGTGGGGAAGCGATCCACATCCGTGCCCATCAGGCCGGCGGCGAGCGTGAGGTAGAGATCGCCCATCGTGCCGGTCATCTTCGAGTGGGCGCCGGTAATGAGCTTGCCCGCGTGTCCGGCGATGATGGCGGGGAGG
>JBOGMR010000309.1:0-3592 GCA_050746825.1 Bryobacteraceae bacterium
CCTCGGCATCGGCGTGAACACCGCGATGTTCAGCGTAGTGAACTTCTTCCTCATCCGCTCCTTTCCCTTCCCCGAGCCCGACCGGCTCTTCGCCGTTTTTGAAAAACGCCCCAAAGAAAAACGCATGAACGGGGTCGTGGCGGCCGCGGACTTCTTTGACTGGCGGGAGCAGAGCCGCTCGTTCGAAATGGCCGCGTGGATGCGCGATGTTTTCAACCTCATCGATGGCGAGCCGGAGCGCATCACAGGCGCGCGCGTCTCGCCGAACTTTTTCGATGTACTCGGCGTCAAGCCGCGCATCGGCGCTGCCTTTACTCGCGAGCACGAAGTGGAAACCAATCAACAGGCCGTCGTGCTCACGGACTTGTTGTGGCGGCGCCGCTACGGCGCCGACCCGCAGATCGTAGGCAAAACCGTGAACTTGAGCGGTTCTCTGCACACTGTGATCGGCATCCTCCCGCCAGGATTCGAGCTTCCCCAAGGCGACGCGCAATTCTTCAAGCCCTATGCTCCATCGGCCGGTCAGCGCAACGACCGCGGCGACCATTTCTTGAACGTCATCGCGAGACTCAAGCCGGGTGTTTCGCTCCAGTCGGCCACCGCGGAATTGGACGGTATCTCGACGCGCCTTGAACAGGAGTACAAGGTTTTCAACACGGGCCACTCGGCCAACGTCGTCGCGCTTCAAGATAGCGTCTCAGGGTCTATCCGGCCGTCACTGCTCGTGCTCCTTGGCGCCGTGGGCCTCGTTCTCCTCATCGCATGCGCCAATCTGGCCAATCTTCAACTCGCACGCGCCGCCGGGCGCCGTAGCGAGATCGCCGTTCGGCTCGCCATCGGCGCCAGTTCGGGGCGGATTGTTCAGCAGTTGCTCACCGAGAGCGTCTTGCTCGCATTCCTTGCCGGCGGTGCCGGCCTCATGGTCGCGCTCTGGACCACGGACGCCCTAGGCGCGCTGACGCCTGCCTTGAATCCGCAGAATGCTTTCGGCAATCCGCTCAGCTTGCTAAATCGCGTGCGCATCGACGGCCAGGTACTCGGCTTTGCTGCCGCCGCCTCGTTCTTGAGCGGAATCCTGTCTGGGCTCGCGCCGGCTCTGCAGGCTCGCGGCGACCGGTTCAACCTCGTATTGAGAGAGGGTCTGCGCGCTTCGAGCGGCCGAGGGTTTCTCCGCCAACTTCTGGTCGTCTCGCAAGTGGCGCTTTCCCTCGCTCTGCTGATCGGCGCAGGGTTGCTTCTTCGGAGCTTCAATGCGGTCCGCAGCCAGGATCCCGGCTTTCGCGCCAGCCATGTCCTTACCTGGCATCTCAACCTGGGCGTCTACCAGCCTCGCGATCGAGTCGTTTTCCTCGAAGAACTGCTTCGCCGGCTTCGTGCTCTGCCGACCGTAGAGCAGGCGGGTCTCACTTCTCACCTCCCCGCGAGTGGAGCCGACGCTCGCATGGGGTTTGCTGTAGAGAACGTGCCGGCGCAGCCTGGCGTACCGCGCCGCGCGCACTTCCGGATCGTCAGCCCCGGCTATTTCGAAACCATGAGCACCCCCCTACGCCAGGGCCGCTACTTCACCGCACATGACACCTACGATTCGAAGCCCGTGATCATTGTGAACGAAGCGGCCGCTCGATATTGGCCTGACGCCAATCCGGTTGGCCGGCGCGCACGGTTCGCCATCATGAAAGACTGGGTCGAGGTGGTCGGCGTGGTGACCAACACGCGCCATTGGGGACTTGATGTCGAGCCGCTCCCCGAGGCCTACCTCTGCAACCTCCAGTCGTCGTTCGGCTCTGCCTACGTGACCGTCCGCACCGCCGGCGATCCGCGCGCTCTGGCCGGCGCTGTGCGCACGCAAGTCCGCGAACTGGACAAGCAACTCCCGATCGGCGATTTGAGCACCATGGAAAGTGTCGTATCTCAGTCGCTCGCGAATCGACGTGTTCCCATGCTGCTGCTCTCGTGCTTCGCCGTCATCGCCCTGATCCTCGCCGTCACCGGTGTCTATGGCGTTGTGAACTATCTCGTGACGCAGCGCACGCCTGAGATTGGCATCCGCGTCGCACTCGGCGCTACGCGTTCTGACGTCGCGCGGCACATCCTGCTGCCGTCTGCCGCGCTTGTTCTGACCGGGTCGGCGCTCGGCATCGCTGCGGCTCTGACGCTTTCGAGATTGCTCGAAGCCTTCGTCTATGGCATCCAGGTTCACGACCCATGGACGTTCGCGATCGTTCCGCTCGTCCTGATTGCCGCGGCACTGGCCGCGACCCTCGTCCCAGCCGTTCGCGCTATGAGAATCGACCCCGTCACCGCCCTGCGCAACGAATAAGTGTCTGTCAGACAATAAGTGTAGCAACTTCAATGACGGCGTGGAGCAATCGTGTAGTTCCAGTCGCCGTGAAATTTGTCCGGCCTAAGGTTCACCTCGGCGAATTCACCTTTGGATACCTTGATTCCTTTGGGGTAGGTGTTGGTGTCTAGTTGCGTTGTCACGCGGAGTCCGCCTTTGTTCGTGGTCGCGGCAATCAGGTTGACGATCACTTCGTGGCTGATGAGCGGCTTCCCCCGCCAGTTCTGCGTAATAAAGGAGAAGAGCCGATGCTCGATCTTGTTCCACTTGCTGGTTCCAGGTGGGAAGTGGCACACCGAGATCGCGAGCCCGCTTTCGTCGGCCAGCTTCTGCAACTCCACTTTCCAGAGTTTCACCCGAGCCCCGTTGCTGCCGCCGGCGTCGGCCGTGATCAGGAGGCGCCGGGCCTGCGGGTAGTTCGGTTGCCCCATCATCCGCCACCAGCGGCGAATACTCTCCACCGCGAACGCGGCGGTGTCGTGATCGGTCCCCACATTCACCCAGCCCAAATTCTGCCCGATATCGTAGATCCCATAGGGAGCCACTTTGCCCAACTCCTGGATCTTGAAATCGTGAACCCGGACCTTTTCCGGACTCCCTTTCGGTTGCAGTTCTCGACCCCCATTCTTGAAGGGGCCCACCAATTCCTTCTTCTTGGTGTCTACCGAAATCACCGGTTGCCCTGATCGCAAGTAACGCTTGACTTTGTCGCTGATGTACTCAAACTGGGCATTGCGGTCGGGGTGTGATGCTCCCTCGATGGTCTTGCTGTTGGCCTGCAGACTGTACTCCTTGGCCCGCAACAACTCCGCTACCAGCGTGTGACTCACCGCATGCTTCAACCGCTGCAGTTCCTCGGCCAGTTTGCGAACACTCTTGCACGTCCAGCGCAGCGGTGATTCCGGGTCTCCTCGCGTCACCGGGTCTACCAACCGCTCCAGGTCGCCTTCCAGCGTCGCATCTTTCCAAACGTTCCTCTTGCGTCCGCCACCTTGCTTGCGAATTCGCGCATCCGCCGGGCCGCGGCTCTTGTCAGTCCGCTGGGCTTGCTTCAATTCTTCGATGCCAACATCGATGGCGCGGCGCGATACGCCCGTCGCGCGAGACACGATCGAGACCCCGCCATAGCCTATGGTGAGGCTCTCCGCGGCTGCGAACAGGCGGCGCATCCGCTCATCCATCTCAGAGGCCAGCAAGGCGAATCGTCGCGCGACCTGTTTCTCGTCCGCCATCCAAAAACAGTATACGGCA
>JBOGMR010000310.1:0-3302 GCA_050746825.1 Bryobacteraceae bacterium
CTTTTGTGGCCGGGAAACGGCTCGCGGAAGTCGCCGCGGACGGCCGGCGCTACTCGCGGGCGCTGCAGAACGCCTCGGTGCACATCTATGAAATCACTTGCGGCGCCGATGTTGTGCCGGGCACGTTCCGCACAGCCGATTGGCCACTCGGCCTGACCTACAACGATCCGATTCCGACCGATCCGGCCAATCCGGGTGTGGCGGCCTGGCCCGAAATGTCGTGGAGCAATCGCTTCGAGCGAGTGGTAGATCCACATACCGGGGCATTGATCCGGCGGGTTACGTTTCCGAAGTACGCCAAGATCAACGCCACCGGATACGAACCTGCAGAGGCGCTTTACGCCTCCGGCTCGAACTGGACGAATCCGGCGAACGCTCTGACGGACGACGCTACTTCCGCCACCTATTCAGGCTCGACGCAGGATGCCGTGGTGCTGCGTACCGAATACTATATTCCCCGCACGCTCGCGCATGTCGACGGCCTCCAGGTGGAACTGAAAGGCTGCGTCGCCGATGGCGCCACGGGAGCCGACAGAGACATCGAGGTCGCATTTTCCGTGACCGGGACCGCGACGCCTTACGGCAAATGGCTGCCCGTTACCTTGCAGAACGAGACCGGCTGTACGGCTTCGGCGCAGCAGGTGGGCGACGCGTCGAACCCGGTTCCGGTCATGAGCGCGTGGCTCAATCCAGCCCAGCAGCCGCCGGCCATCAGTCAAATCAATATGCGTAGCGGCGCGCTGAGCGCGTCGGGCGCCAACGTCGCGACCTACACATGGACCGGCGGGCTGCCTTTCGGCTCGAACTGGGTCCCGGGGAGCCCGGTTCACGTGTGCGATTCGAACCCGTGCACCGGCAACTATGTGCAGTACACGGTGGATTCGGTGCAGTCGACCAGCCAGTTCACGGCAACCACGAACTTCGACACGTTCTCGTCGCGAGCCTACAAGACGCCTCACTTGGCGATCCTGATCCGCAAACGCACCGCGTCCACGCATCAGGTTCGGATCCAATACGCGCACTTCCGCATGTGGCTGACGATGGGCATCGTGTTGAACGGCGGCTCCGGCTCCACGACGCATTGCTCCTCTAAGGCGCGTGCCGATGCGAGCGGTAAGCTTGGCTATCACTGCAGTACGACGAATAATGACCCGGCCGACCGCCATATCTGGTGGATCGCGCCCTCCGATGGCGAGGTACGCTACCGCGGGCCTGTCTGGACTGCCGGCCCCACCTGGTACAACCAGGTCTGCACTCAGAGCAGCATGGCGTGGGATACTTCCGACCCGCAGAATGACATCCTTTACTGCACGGTCAACAGCATCTCGGGCAAGCCGCTCATCCTCAAGGGGGTGCTCAACAGCAACATTGTTGATCAGGGTGAGCTGCCGGGCGCCGGCGGCAGTTCGGTCAACCAGTGGGCCTGGACGAACATTACGCCCGAGCCCAATGATTTGCTTACGAAGATCAAGGCTTTCGATCCCAGCTTCGAGGAAACCATCTATGGCGTCAGCATGGTCGGCCTGCAAGACGGCAAACTGTTCTTTTCGGGCCGCGGCGGCGGGCAGAACACTCTGGGCTGGAACATCGTTTTCGATCCGGCCACTCAATCGGTCGTCGGCGCACAGGCAAGTTGGAAGCAAATGCCGGCGCGGTGGTGCGGCATCCATACCTCGTTTGCCTGGACCGGCGCCAAGTGGATGGCGATGGTCCCCTACGCGTTGCACGGTTCCAACGGACCGTACAGCGGCCCATACCAGAGCACGATCACCAGTGCGCTGTCGGGTGGTGCGACCCAGAGCAATTGCCAGACTCTGGCGCCTGGAAATCCGCTGGGAGTGACGGGCAATGTATGCTCACAAGTGAGCGTGGCGGGCGAGCCCGTCTCCACCAGCACTCCTGTCGGACACTCACTCGGGCCAGCCAAAGTGGGCGACCTGTTCATGCTTCCCATCAGCGGCGAGTTCGTCCGCGTGATCGCCAAGAACGGCAACGACTGGGTGGTTCAACGCGGTTTTGCCAAAGACTACAATCCGGTCGGACATGCCGCCGGTGCGATTATCCGCGGCATCTGCGGGGCGGCGCCGTTCCTGGACTGGTATTACGCGGCCGAGCGCGAGAATTGGGTGTGGTGGGATTACACGAACGATCCGCATGCGACGAACGGCAACGATCCTTACGGCCTGTTTCTGGACAACGCCACCATGCGCTATGAGCGAACGCTCGGCGTAATGAGCCACGGCACGCACCGGGACGGCATCACGATCAGCGATCAAGGATCGTTCCAACCGTCGTGCCCGGCCTCGCCCAATCCGCTCAGCGCCGGCTACGGAATCCGGCAGGCGCCCTGGCCCAACCACCTTCTGTATACGCAGACCTACTGCATTGACGGCAACCCCTGGTTCGCGGGCCAGTCGGGCAACGGTCATGGAAACGCGGTGGAGAAACACGTCAGCTATGACCAGACTGACCTGACCGCTCCGCAACAGGCGCGCTCGTGGTATATCGACGCGCGGCCTATGAACGTCTACCAGGATTACGCCGAAACTGTGACGCCGGTATCGGGCCAACTGTACAAAGTGACCAATTTCTTTGTCTACGCCGTGAACCTGAAGAAGGCGCAAATCGCCGTGTGGAGCGCTGATAAGACGCTACTGGATGTGAGCGCTCCAGCGCCATTCGCGCTGAGCGATGGACCGGCCGACAGCTTCAAATACTGCAAGACGTACGTGGCGGGCGAGTGCCGGGCCGGCTCGAGCGTGGGCGACATCTACGTCAACGCGCCGCTGGCCGCGCCGAATCCGGCGGGGTATCCGTATTTTCCGGGCCAGCATAAGTGTTATGCCAAGAATGCGCTCTCGATCGGCGGAGGGCGCGATGTTTGCGTGGTCGTGATGGGCGCCCATGCCGATTCGGTGACGCAGTATGTCCTGCGCGGCCGCACCGATTACACCGGCGTCACCAGCCGCCGCATCACCAATGGGCTTCATCCGGCTCGCGGAACGGATATTCTATGGAACACGCGCCCCATCCCCGATGGCTCGTGGACGCTGGTTCAGAACAATTCGATCAACAATACCGGGCGCGTCGAAATCCTGATCGCCCGGGTGGGTGCGCCTCCAGCGGAGACCAGTATCAATCGCGCCGACTTCGTCCCGATCCGCCGGCGCATTCAAACGCCGCCGGCCGGGACCAACAATGTGATTGTCGAGTACGGCTATGACGCGGCGCTCAACTGCATGGGCAAAGCGGAAGCCTGCATTTCGGCCTCGGGCAACAATCCGTATTTTTTCGCCAGTGAG
>JBOGMR010000311.1:0-4588 GCA_050746825.1 Bryobacteraceae bacterium
GTGCTGAACTCCAGACGGGCGTCCAGGTTGCGATGGTTTCACCGCGCACAAGCCGGCGGCTGATGTCGCCGATGTCCCAGATCTTAGGCAGCGCGTAGTAAAGCGTGCGAACGACATCGCGCGACCATTCGGAGCTGAGCAGCCGTTCGAGCAGGCTTCGTTGGGCCACGATGATGCCGATGATCATCACGGTGAAGGTGACGATAGTCGCCAGCACGGCGCTTTCGGAGACAACCGCGACGAGGACGATGATCGACAGCAGGACGGCGAACGCGAAGATGGTAAGCAGCGCGGAATAGAGAAACTGGTGAGCCCAGACACCGGTCTTGAAGCCGAAGATGATCCAGACCGAGGTGACCAGGTAGAGCATATTCGCGCCGATGACGATCAAGTTGCCGGCATAGCGGCCGAGGAGGATATGCGCGCGCGCAACCGGTTTGGAGAGAAGCAGTTCGATCCGGCCCGGCTCGAAAATCGCCGGGATGAGGCCCGCGGAGGCGAAGACCGAGAGGAACAGGCCGATGCTGTAGAGGAACGCTGCGATCGACGCGTGAGCTGCGCGCACGATTCTATGGACATCGCGCGCGCCGGTTTCGTGTCCGAACAGGGACACGGTGGCAACGGCGCCCTCGACTACATCGATCTTCATGATGAAGAGGAAGAACAGAATCCAGGCGGTCGAAAAACCGAACAGGCCCCAGAATATTTTGCGCGCGAAGGCTTCGCGGAAGGTGTCGCGCAGCAGCGCCGCGGTTACGACTGCGTAGTCATTCCGCATTGATGGTCCTGACGAAAACGTCTTCGAGCGTGCTGGTAGTGCGCGCGACCGATTCGATGGGACAGCGCTCGGCGCGAAGAAGGTCTACTGCGGCATTGGCTTGATCGCGGGACGGAAAGTGGAATTCGACCAGACCGTTGCGGGAAGCCACCGAGTTTCCCTGCGCGCGGAATTGATCGATAAGCCGCTCCGAGACCTCCGCGGCCTCGACGCGATAGCCGCTTCCGCTGGTGAGCTCTCTGACTTTCCCTTCAAGCGCGAGCTTACCGCGGTGGATGATCGCGACCTGACTGCAGAACAGTTCGACTTCAACGAGAAGGTGCGAATTCAGGAAGATGGTCACGCCTTTCTCTTCGAGCGATCGGAGAATGTCGCGGATCTCTCGGCGGCCGATCGGATCGACGCCATCGCCGGGCTCATCGAGGAGCAGCAGCGCCGGCTCATGCATCAGCGCCTGCGCCAGGCCGATGCGCTGGAGCATGCCTTTCGAATATTTGCCCAGCCGGACGCCGCCCCACCGGAACAGACCGACCATGTCGAGAAGTTTGGGAATCCGGCTCCGGCGCACGCTACCGTCGAGGCCTGAGAGGGCGCCGTAAAAATCGAGCATCGACGCGCCGGTGAGATAGGTGGGGAAGCGATGATTCTCGGGAAGGTAGCCGATGGGACGACGGGCGTCGGGGATGTGCGTGTCACGGCCGAAGATCTTCGCGGCGCCGGCCGTCGGATGGATGGATGAGAGCAGCATCTTGACGAAGGTGGTCTTGCCGGCGCCGTTGGGGCCGAGGAGACCGTACGTTGTACCGCGCTCGACGCGCAGCGAGATGCCGTCGACTGCGCGGACTTCGCGACTGCTCCATCGGCTGTGGAAGGTCTTCGCCAAACCGTCTGTTTCGATTGCCCAGTCTGAGGCCATGGATTGGTGCGCAGTGTCTTCCTTCATTATGCCGCGAGGCGGACGTGGGGGGCCGTCCGCGACCCAAGGGCCCATCCCTGGGCCCATCCCACAGTCGTAAAATCACGTGATGCTCTGGTTGTGGATTGGGGTGGGGCCCGCGCTAGTTGCGGCGGCGTGGTCGCTCCGCGGCGAGCGAAAGCGCGCGCTCTGGGTCACCGGGCAGCTCGGCGCGAGCCCTGTGGACCCGCTTCCCCAGGCCAGCGTGATCGTCCCGCTGGGCGGGGGAACGGAAACGGCCGAGGACATTCGCCGCGGCCTCGAGGCGATCGCCGCGCTGGATTATCCGGACTGCGAGGTGATTGTGGCGGCGCTGAATGCTTCGGCGATCCCGCCGCGGGCGCTGCCGGATCGCGCAAAAGTCGTGCTCGGGCAAGCGGGGCCGCTGGCGGGAGTAGAGGGGGCGCGTCGAGGCTCGCAGGTGCTCGCTTTCGCGAACCCGGACGCGATTCCCGGCAAGCAGTGGCTTCGCGCTCTGGTTGTTGCCCTGCAGCAAAACGGAGCGGACGCGGCGACGGGCTATCGCTGGTTTCTGCCTGCGCGGCCGGCGTTTTGGGCGCTGCTGCGGAGCGTGTGCGATGGAATCATCGCGGATGCATTTGGCGCCGGTCCGAGTCGCCTCGTGTACCCGGGATCGATGGCGGTCTGGCGGCATGCGCTAAAAGGCTCCGCGGCGACGCCCGAGGCATTGCGGCGAGGAAACGTGCGGATCGTTTACGCGCCGGGCGCCGCCGTCGTTTGCACCAGTGGAATCTCAGGCCCCGAGTTTTTCACCTGGATCAGGCGGCGCGCGTCGCAGATCCGCAGAGACGACCCGGCGCTCTGGTGGCGCCTGCTCGTTCTGAACGGAGCAAGCTGCGCCGGTATGGCCGCCAGTGTAACGGCAAGCCTGCTGGGATCGAGACTGGCGGAATGGGCTTTGGTCGCGCTGCTCGGCCTCACAATTTTGAAGGGCGCAAATCGCGCCACTTTGGCGAAGGCGTCGCTGCCGGAATTCCGAGCCTGGTTCGATCGCCACAGTTGGGTTCACGCGTTCTGGTTACCTCTAGCATCGTGGGCCTGGGTCTACGGCCTGATCGGATCACTCACGAAGCGCAAGTATAATCGTTGACGACGCGTGAAGGACCGCCCTATGCAACTTCCGAAATACTCGATGATCAACGGCGACTGGTCCGTCGAGGGCGATGACACCCTCATCTCTCCGCCCTCCGATGCATGGAAGAAGAAGTGGATCATTCTGGCCCAATCCGAGGAAGATCTCAGCTTCGATGTAAGGCACATCCGGACGATTCTGTACTCGAATCGCATGGGCGCCGGCCAGAAGCTGCGCGCCGATTTGACCAACGCGATTCGGGAAACGATGGGAATGGGATGAGCGACAGAATTTCGCGGAGAGCGGTTCTGCCAATGCTCGCAGGCGCGGCGAAGCTGCGAGCGCAAGGCCAGAAGCTCAAGATCACGCGCTTCGAAACGCAGAAAGCGGCAATCCACGGACGCGAGTACCTTTTTCTGCGGATTCACACCGGCGGCGGAGTCACAGGTCTGGGTGAGGGATCGCTCCCGGCGCGCGTTGCGATCGTCGAAGAAGCGATTCGCTGGCTCGAAGACAGGTTCGTCGGGCTCGACCCCTCGGGTATCGAAGACCACTGGGACCGCATGTATCATCGCCTCTCGCGGTGGCGCGATGGGCCGGTGTTGATGACGGCGTTGGCAGCGGTGGATATCGCGTTGTGGGATATCGAGGGTAAGCGTCTGGGCGTTCCGGCCTGGCGGCTGCTGGGAGGTCCGATTCATCGCCAGCTGCGCGTCTATTACAGCCACTGGGACAACAGCGCGCGGGCGCGCACGCCGGAAGCCTTTGCGGAGCGCGCGATCGAGACGCAGCGCCAGGGTTGGACCGCAGTCAAATGGCTCGTGCCGCGGCACCCGGTGGAAGCGGAGCGGATCGAGCGCACCGTTAACGAGGTGGCTGCTGTGCGGAAAGCCGCGGGGAAGGCCTTCGACATCTGCCTCGAATTGTTCGAGACGTTCACGCCGCGCAGCGCCCTGGAACTGGCGCGAGCGGTTGCCCCGTACCGGCTGCTATTTATCGAGGAACCTTCGCTGCGGGAGAGCCCGCAGGCGCTCGGCGAGCTTGCGGCTAAAAGTCCTGTCCCGCTGGCGGGCGGTGAGGGCTTGCTGACGCGATTCGATTTCCGTCACCTCCTCGACCACAAGGGCGCGGCCATCATCCAGCCCGATGTGATTCACTGCGGTGGCATTACCGAGATGAAAAAGATCGCGAATCTGGCGGAAGTGTACGGTGTCGAGGTGGCTCCGCATCAGTGGTACGGGCCGGTGGCGCACGTGGCGTCGCTCGCCGCGATCTGCGGCTGCCGTAACTTTCTCATCCAGGAGTGGGACGCCGGAAGCGATGCGGCGTTCCGTCAGTTCACCCGCGGCTACCCTGCGCAGAAGGAGGGCGTCGTCGACCTGCCTCAAGGGCCGGGATTGGGAATCGAGCTTGACTTCGGAGAACTGGCGCGCCGCCGCTACCCGTTTCGGAGGCCGCCTGGATAATCAGCGAACGCGGCCGATCTTGTCGAGCGGCCAATAGACGAACACCGCTTTGCCGTAGATGTACTTGCGGTCGACGGTGCCCCAGGAGCGGCTGTCGTTCGAGGAACTTCTGTGATCGCCGAGCACATAATAATGATCGGGCGGAACTTTCATGGCATCGAGCGACTGACGGTCCCGGTATTCGTCGGGAACGTAGCCCTCAACCAGCCGCTTGCCATTGACGATGACGTCGCCGTCTTCAATCTGGACCGTGTCGCCCGGCAATCCAATGACGCGCTTGATGTAAGACTTGGAAC
>JBOGMR010000312.1:0-3582 GCA_050746825.1 Bryobacteraceae bacterium
ATCCGGATCGGGCGGCTGCTGGAAGAAGTGAAGGCCGTCTATTTCGAAGAGCCCTGCCCCTTCGACCACCTCGAAGACACCAAGGTCGTCGCCGACACGCTCACCATCCCCGTCGCCGGCGGCGAGCAGGAATACAGCGACTGGCGCTTCCGCTGGATGATTCTCAACCGCGGCGTCGACATCGTGCAGCCCGACCTGTTCTACTACGGCGGCATGATCCGCTCGATCCGCGTCGCCCGCATGGCCGCGCTCGCGAAGATGCCCACCACCGTCCACCTCTCCGGCGGCTTCGGCTTCGTCTACATGCTGCACTTCACTTCGTGCGTGCCCGACGTCGGCCGCTACCAGGAGTACAAGCTCGGCACGGAAAAGTACGGAGCGTGGTTCGATCCGCCGATCACCGTGAAGGCCGGCAAAATGACGATTCCGCAAGGCCCCGGCGTCGGCATCAAAGACATCGCGGGCGTCTTGTCTGGCGCCCAGGAAGTCTGAGGGGCTGCCGGCCTCTACGCCCTCAAATACTTGTTGAAAAAGTCGAGCGTCCGCTGCCAGGCCAGCTTCGCCGCAGCCGCATCATAACGAGGCGTCGTGTCGTTGTGGAACCCATGATTCGCGCCTTCGTACATGTGCATCGTGTACGTGACCTTGTTCGCCTTCAGCGCTTCCTCATACGCCGGCCATCCGTCGTTGATCCGCGTGTCCAGCGACGCGTAGTGAATCAGCAGGGGCGCCTTGATCTTGGCGGCATCCGCAGCCGGCACTTGTCCACCATAGAACGGAGCCGCCGCCGACAGATCGGAACCCATTCGCGCCGCCAGCGTGTTCGAAATGCCGCCGCCAAAGCAGAAGCCCACCACGCCGGCCTTACCGGTGCAGTCCGAAAGCGCCTTCAGCCACCGCGCCGACGCGACAAAATCTTCCGTCATCTTCCCGCGATCGACCTGCCGGAACATCGCCCCGCCCTTCTCATCGTCGCCCGGGTACCCGCCGGCGCTCGTCAACCCGTCCGGCGCGAACGCCACGAAATTTGCAGTAGCCGCCCGCCGGGCCACGTCCTCGATATACGGATTCAGGCCGCGGTTCTCGTGCACGACCAGCACCCCAGGCAGTTTCCCGCTCGCCTTCGCGGGACGAACCAGGTACCCGCGGATGCTTCCATTCCCCTGCGGTGACGGCGCCGTCGCGTACTCAGCCTTGATGCGGCTGTCGTCTTTCGCGACCTGCTGCGCCCACGCATAATTCGGGCGGAGGCTTTCAAACAACGCCGCTGCGGTCACTCCGCCGGCGGTAAACCTCTTGGCGCCATCCAGAAATTCTCGCCGGCCGATGTCGCCATGCACGTAGCGGTCAAACAGGTTCAACAACTCCTGCGGGAAATCCGTCGCTTTCTTTCGTTCCATGTGAAAGGCCCCGGTGCAAAGGATATCACACCATCAATCCTGGACCCGGCTATCGTCGGGCAGCTCCTTATACATAATGCTCGTCGCCTCCAGCACCGTCGATAGCGGCCCGCGCGCGTACCGTGGAATCACATGCAAAATCCCGGCGAGCATCTCCAATTCCTCGAACGCCCATCCCTGCCATTCGCTGATGACAAGTTGATCCACTCTCTCCTCCACGTCACTCGGACCGCGGCGGCCCGTCAGCACCTGCCGCAGGCAGCCGCCGGCAACCGAAGCTGGAATGGTCCTGTTGATTGTCTGGTGAGTCGCTGGCGGCGCGCTCGTCTGGTCCGGCGGCTGAATTGCGCTTCAGCCTTCCGCGCGGCGGGGCTGAATCGACGGAGCGGATCCGAATGTCCGCACCATCCTCCCCACCCGCACGGAAGCGTTAAAAATCGCCCCCACCGGGATCACGCCGGCCAGCCGGTGCTTTCCTACCGCCGCCAACCCCATTGACGCGATGCACCCGCATTGCGCGCAATCCGGATTCCCGCCGAACTGGCAGGGCGTAATCTCGGTCTTCAGATCCGCCGAAATCGTCCGGGTAATCTGGGCGAACACGCATTCGTCGGGCGAGTGCGGCGGAGCCAGGAACTGCCGGATCAGACCGTCCGCCAGATCGAGTTTGGGATAACGCGGTCGAAACGCCAGCATTTCAGCCACTGCCCGGCTGCGCTCCTCCGGCGTGAGAATCTCCGGCGCCGATGCTCCTTTTTGCGGTGTGAAGATGCTGAACCACACTTTTCGCGTGACCGGCAGCTCGCTCCAGAAGCTGAGGAACTCTTCCAGATAACCACTCCGCTTCATCATCTGCCCGGTAATCGTGCAGTGGACCGTGATCTGGTGCCCCTCCACGCTGGCGAGAATCCGCTTGTAAGTCGCCGGCGTGCGGCGCACGTCATGCTCCGGCTGAAGACCGTCGATCGAGACGACGATGTTCAGGTGTTCGCGGCCGGCCCAGGATGGCGACAGTGCACGGAACGCGCTCGTCACAAGCTGCACGTGGACGCCGCGATCGAGGAGCGCCGGAATCAGCGTCTCGAGTTCCCGATACCGCACCAGTGGATCGCCTCCCACCAGCGATACGTGCAGCGGCTGCAGCCGATCCACTACTTCCAAGACACCGCTCACCAGCTCCTGACCTTTTCGGTCGTTCAGTTCCCGCAACGTTACCAGACCACCCAGATGTTCCGGTTCGTAAGCGTAGCACCCCGGACAGTGCAGCGGGCACTCGCGAGTGATCTCGATCGAAAGCGCGGGCTTCCGGCCCCGCAGGATCTGTCCCCAAGCGCTGATGATTTCCGTTCGTTTCATCTCGATCTCCGGTCAGCACGCCGCTTTCCATGAGCCAACCGGGCTCATGGTTACCACGCTACTTAGACGCAGGGGAAGCGGAACCGAATCACCATTCTGCATCTTGCTTCTTGGCCGTAGGATTCCGGCTCCTCGATCGAGAGTCATCTCACTAGCTTACTTCAAAGGGAACCTTCCGGCCTGATATAATTATCGCTGGTGCTCCGTTCTCTCAATTGGTGCGTTTTCCTGCCCGTTTTGTCCGGTCCAGACGAAGCCCGCGAACGAACTTGACTGCACAATTGCGGTCCGCTGAAGGAGTATTTCGATGATTAACATCTTTGTCGGGAACCTCTCTTATCAGACAACTGAAGCCGAACTGGAAGCCGCCTTCGCCGCCTTTGGAAAAGTCGAACGCGTCAGTCTTGTCCGGGATCGTGACAGCGGTCAGCCTCGAGGGTTCGCCTTCGTAGAGATGACCAACAGCGCCGAAGCCCAAGCCGCAATGACGGCGCTGAACGGACGCGATCTGAACGGACGCCCGCTTAACGTCAACGAGGCCAGACCTCGCGCACAACGCGCGGGAGGTGGCGCTGGTGGCGGGGGCGGCCGGCGCCAGCCCCGCTGGTAAAACTCCAGATCAGGCAAACAGGGTACCGGGAACTTACGCGCCACCGCGTTTGAGTGGCGGAGTCTTCTCTCAAAGGCAGTCTCGCGATCCGGCCGCCCACCGGCGTGGATCGCGCCAGCCGTGCTCACGGCTGCGAGTCCCAGGGCGGAGGCTCAGCCAGGATCTTGCGCGCCTGGGCAGCGCGAAACTGCTTCAGCTTCTCGCGAAGTGCCGGAC
>JBOGMR010000313.1:0-4265 GCA_050746825.1 Bryobacteraceae bacterium
CTCAGCCGCGTGCCGCAGCACAAAGTTGTGGAACACAGAAAAGAATCAGGAGATCGCGGCGTCGAAGGCGGGGATGGACCCGGCCACGGCGCGGCGGTATCTGGGTCTGGAACGGTTGCCCAGCGAACTGAAGAAGGAGCGGCAGTGGCGGACGCGCGAAGATCCGTTTGGCGAGGTATGGGACGCGGTTCAGCAGCAGATACAGGAGAGTCCCGGGCTGCAAGCCAAGACGCTGTTGGAGTGGCTGCAGCGGAGCTAAAGAGCAATTGTCGTTGATGCGGAGAAATAATCGTCGTCAATGAAGAAGTAATTGACGCCGGACACTCCGGAGACGAGATGGGGCACTCGCCGTGCTCGGGCATGCTGATGCGGTGTCGGGCAGAGAGCTGAGGCGCAGAAGGTGCTGGCTGAATTGAAGGACCTATCAAAGCGGCGCTATGTGCCGCCATTGGACAATCGCGGCGTGGCGTACGGTTACGATTTCGAAGACCGTATGACTTCGGCGGGCGCGGTCACGATGGTGTACGACGGCGATGGCAACCGTGTGTCCCGTGCAGCAGCCGGAGTCACCACGAAATTCCTCGTGGACAAGTTGACGCCGCCGGGTTATGCAGTAGCCGAAGAACTCGTCTCCGGCGCCGTGACGCGGCGCTACACTCACGGAGTGCAGCGCATCAGCCAGACCCAACTCATCTCGAGTGCATGGACCGCGCACTTCTACGGCTACGATGGCGCGGAAGCGTGCGTCAATTGACTTTCCGCCTGCTTCGTCTCCTGCGATGACGAGGCGGTAGGGCGCACCTCACACGCGGTGTATTCTTTTTACCGTCGTTCGGCGTTATGTTTGCGCGATACTCTCCCTCGTCGGCGTGATCCTGTAGAATGTTGTCAAGGCCAAGCATGGCGCAGCAGCGCCTCTAAGGGAAGTGCACTGGCGTTACTGGGCGTTACTCCGCGCGTAACGAGTTGCCTGAAGTGTATGGAAACAAAGGTTATCCTCGACGCGTTGGAACGGGTCAGCCGCAGCAGGAACTTTCTCCGGGCGGAGCGACACCGGAGTCTTCTGCGGTACCTGGTCGAGAAGGTGACAGACGGCAAAGCGGATGACATCAAGGAGTACACGATCGCGCTCGAGGTTTTCGGCCGGCCTTCCTATGATCCGCACATCGATTCGCATGTCCGCGTCGAGATCGGAAAGCTGCGCGACCGCCTCGAGAAGTATTACTCGGAGGAAGGCAGCGGCGACCCGCTTCGGATCGACATCCCGAAGGGGAGCTACACCCCGGTTTTCCAGGACAGGGGTCAAGCGCAGCCGGAGACGTCAGCCCCACCTTCGCCCGAGGGGTCTGCGCTATCCGCCCTTGTCCGTTGGGGCCTTGTGGCAGTGGTTGTCGGGTTGGCCTCTTCGTTCCTGATGTGGGCGCCATGGCGCTCACCCCGAACTGCTTTCAAGCCATCCATCGCCGTGTTGCCGTTCGAAGACCTCAGCCCGGCCAAAGACCAGGAGTACTTCTGCAGCGGGATGACCCAGGAGTTGATCGAAGACCTGTCCGATCTCCAGATGTTTCGGGTGCTGCCCCGCAGCTCGGTTGCGCAATTCAGGGGACGCACCACCGATGTCAGGAAAATCGGGGAGCAACTCAAGGTGCAGGCCGTGGTCGATGGGACCGTACGCCAGGAAAAGAATCGGGTCAGGATTTCGGTGCAACTCATCGATACCAAAGAGGGGTTCCAGCTCTGGACCAAGAGCTTTGACCGCGACCTGAGCAACATCCTGGAACTCCAGGCGGAGATCAGCGGCGCAATCGTCAAGGGCCTCGAGATGGATCTTCCCGTGACCAGCCGCGCGCTGGTGCGGCAGCGAACCCGGAATGCGGAAGCCTATTTGCACTACCTGCGCGCCACCAGCTTCTACGAAGACGAGGTGAATCGATCCCTCGAGTTCTATCGGGCCGCGGTGGCGGCCGATCCGCGCTACGCCTTGGCCTGGGCGGGTCTGGCGGATGCATGCAATCGCCTGGTGGATTGGCAGATGGCGCCGGCGAACAAGGTGCGGGAGGAAGCAACCGAGGCCGCCGCAAGGGCCATCGCACTCGATTCACGGCTCGCCGAAGCGCATCACGCCTTGGGAGTGACCAAGTTGTTTCACGAACGCAACTGGCGCGTGGCCGAACAAGCTCTTCGCAGGGCGACCGAAATTGAACCAACTAACGGCGACTATCGCTGGGAATATGCGCGTTTGATCCTGGTTCCTACCGCCCGGTTCGCCGAAAGCGCCGGGCTCATGCGCCAAGCAATCGCGCTCGAACCGTTCAAGCTGGACCTGCATATCAACCTTGCGAGCAGCCTGGTTCGCGCTCGTCAATACGATGCCGCTATGCCGGCGATTGCCACCGCGCGCAAAATGGCGCCGACCGCTTTGGCGCCTCTACTTGTGGAGGGAATGGCTGCTCTTGGTCAGGGCAAATATCAGGATGCGCTCGCCCGATTCGAAGAGGCTGCGCGGATTCGCCGCTCGGGCTGGGTCCTGGGTTATCTCGGGTTCGCACTCGCAAAACTCGGACGAGTCGACGAGGCCAGGAGGACGATCGCGGAGCTGGAGAAGAAGAGCGCAACCTTCGACGCCGCCGTGGTGCACTCGGCGCTGGGAGAAAGGGAAGAGGCCCTGGCTGGGCTCGAACGCTCGGTCGCTGACTATGCGCCTTCCACGCTGTGGATCAGGGTCGATTACCGTTTGGATGATTTGCGCGGTCATCCGCGCTTCGCGGCGCTCGTGAAGACGATGGGGTTGTCTCCGTGATGCGGTGTCTACGCAGCAGGAACGTGGCTTCGGAAACGAGACTCCAGGGTCTTGCCGCCTTTCGCGCTGCGGCTCACGACCGGCGTCAGGCTCGCCATGCGGTCCTCGAACGTGGGATGCGTGCTGAGCAACTGGCCGAACATGCGCTGGTTCTCCGGCTTGGAATTGGCTGCAGCCATCGCGCCGAGAAACTGGAGCAGACCGGCGGCGGAGTAGCCGGCCTGCCCGGCCATCAATGTGCCGCGCTCGTCCGCACCATCTTCTTTCTCGCGGCTTAGCTTCATGTTCACCATTTCTTTGAAGAACGCATCGGCCTTGGCACGTAGCGCCGCCGGTCCGGGCGAAGCCAGAGCGCGCGCCTCTTCCGCCGCCCACGCCGACCGCCGCCCGCCACGAATCTCGGTTTCCAGGTGCCGCTCCGCTACGTGCACGATCTCGTGACCGAGCGCTCCCGCCAATTGCGCTTCGTTGGTCATGCCCGACAGCGCAGCGCGCGTGATGAAGATGTAGCCGCCTGGAATCGCGAACGCGCCGACGATGTCGCTATCCAGGATTGCAAAACGGTAAGGGATCTGCCGCGGAGCAAACTGCGCCACCCCCTTTCCCACCAGATTCACGTATCGCACCAGCGCCGGGTCTTCCAACAGGCCGAATACCGCGACCATCTTGGCGGCCACTGCCGCGCCCAGTTCCTGCTCTTCGGTATCGCTCCAATGCGTGAAGGCGTCGGCGGCTTTCTGGGTGCGGTCGGTCACCGGCTTGGCCTTCTGTTCGGCTTGATTGATTTTGTCCTTGGCGCGCCCAATCCCTTTGAGCCGGTCGAGTCCGCCGAACTGGCCCGGCAGAGGGGCAGCCAGAATGAGTCCCACAATGAAGACAAGCGGTCTCATTTCGCGTTCAGCCCTCCTTCCGTCAGGAATGTCTTGAGGTCCTCGCCGGTCGGCGCGTTGCTCGTCATCTGCTGCACTTTTTCCTGATCCGCCGCGCTCGGCGACGTCGCCAACATTTTCTGATCCACCTTACCCGAGGGGTCGATACCGTTGAAGCCCAGTGTCGCGGACTCCTTGGTTTTTTGCGAGGAGCGAATGCCGAGCTTGCCGGTAAACAGCGGTGAGGATGTTTCCTTTTTCTCGGCGGGCTGAGATTCCTTCTTCTGAGCGGCCTGTTGTCCGAGCAGCGCCGCCGCCAGAGTCAGAATCAGCCACAGAAGAGCTGGTCTGGCTTGCACATCTTCAAGTTTAACAGCCTTTCGGCGCTAACCGCGTCCCAGCCAGTGCGTATATTGGGCATGCGTCTGCGAATCGTGATCTGCCGCCGGTCGGCTCTGTGCGGGGTTGTTGCAATCCTGCTCGCAGGCGTAGCATTCGCGCAGACAAAGATTCCGCTCGGAGAGCGCCTCTGGGTGGCCTCGAAGATCTACGCGTCGATACCGATTTACTTCGGCCATTGGCAGGCAGTGCCGGAC
>JBOGMR010000314.1:0-6826 GCA_050746825.1 Bryobacteraceae bacterium
GAGCAGGCTCTGTCGCCCCAGCGCTGACTCGCCCATTGTGCTGTAGCCGAACCCCACTAGCGCGTGGGCCATTGCAAACTCGGGATCGATCGTGATCGCGCGTTGGAAGAGGGGTAGTCGTCTTTCCCAGCTGAACGCCGCAAAATCCCTTCCGATGCTGAAGGCCTTCAGCGCTTCAAGCGACGGCGTCGTCGCTTCCTCGAGCGGCGTCGAGTGTTTCTCGATGGTGGCGAGCGATTCTCCAACTCGCGTTCGAAAACGGGTCGCAATCTGACTGAGTGTGCTCAGGACCTCTTCTTTGCGTGCCGCCTGCGCCTGCTCGTCGGCGAGGATGTCGCCGGTCGTGCAGTGCTTCGCCCGCAGGCCGAGGACGTATTCACTTCCGAGCGGCGCGATCGACCCCTCCAGGACAGCGGCGCTCCCAGTCCGGACGCACACGCCGTGCGCGATGTCGGGCGTCAATCGCGCGTCCGGCGGCTGGTTCATCAACGACAGCGTTCTTCGAATGCGTTCCTCGGAGATGAGACTGAGGAATGGTGACTGCTGGAGCTGAACCGCGAGTCCTTGCCGCATCGTGTCGTCGAACACCGCATCGCCGGTCCTGTTGGTGAAATCAGCGAGGACGATCGTGTCCGTATCCGTGAGGGGCGGCGGCTGGCGACGAAACACATAACCGGCAACCGAGAGTGCCAGCGCGACCGCGACAAGAGAAATTACGACCCAACGTCTGCCCAGCCTCGCCATGAGTGGGTCCGCGTCGCTGCTGGCAACAGGGCGCGACTCGATGTCCCTCTTCAACCGTTGAAGATCTGTGCGAACTTCCGATGCGTGCTGATACCGGAGATCGCGGTCGATCTCGAGACACTTCGAGATGGTGCGCTCCAGCTCCGGAGACGTGTCGACACGCAGACAAACGGCGGCCATCGGCCGAGTGCCGGTCGCCATTTCATAGAGCACGAGACCGAGCGCCCAGATGTCTGCGCGGTGATCGACGGCGTTGCCGAGCGCCTGTTCGGGTGACATGTACGCCGCCGTCCCGATGACTGTGCCCCGCTGTGTCGCGCTGGACGTCACCGTGCTTGCCTCAGTCTCGTGCGCCGTCCCGCTTCCCATTTTGGCCAGGCCGAAGTCCAGAATCTTGGCGTGGCCGCGCGAGGTGACGAAGATGTTGGCCGGCTTGATATCCCGGTGGACAATCCCGACGGCGTGCGCGGCATCAAGTGCGTCGGCGATTTCGATGCCGATCGTCAACAGCGTCTCCAAGTCGACACCGCGACCATCGGAAATGCGCTCCTTCAGCGTGGAGCCCTCCAGATACTCCATGCTGATGAAGGAGCGGCCGTGCTGTTCGCCGACGTCATAAATCGTGCAGATGTTGGGATGATTCAACGCAGACGCGGCCCGGGCCTCGCGCTGAAAGCGGTTCAGGGCCTCGCTGTCCCGAGCCAGTTCGTCGGTCACGAACTTGAGCGCGACGAAGCGATGGAGCCGCGTGTCTTCCGCTTTGTACACCACGCCCATGCCGCCGCCGCCAAGCCTCTCGACAATGTGGTAGTGGGAAATCGTCCGGCCGACGGGTTCGTCGTTGCTGCCCGCCAGACGCTCGGGGTCGTGGCGGGCCAATTCTCTGGCGGCGACCGCAATCGCCGGGCCGGACAGAAACGCGCCAGCCTGACGCTCCGACCGCAGCAGTGCTCGGACATCCCGTTCCAGCGCCTCATCGCCGGCGCAGCTCCGCTTTAGAAATTCGTCGTGCTCACCGAGCGGCAGATCCAGGGCCGTCTGGAGCAGGTGCTCAACGCGTTTCCAGCGTTCCGCGTCCATCGCCCTGCTCCTGAAGCAATTCCCCGTACAGCCAAGCCTTGGCCGCCCGCCAGTCGCGTTTGATCGTGCCCGCCGAGACCTTCAGCACTTCGCCGATCTCTTCCACGGTCAGCCCGCCAAAAAAGCGCATCTCGACGATCTGCGCCTTCCGCGGATCGATGCGCGCCAGGCCCACGAGCGCCTCATCGAGCGCCACAAGATCCGTTTCAGCTTCCTCGCCTGGGGCGACCACGACCACGTCGTCCAGCGATACATGCTGGACGCCGCGGCCCCGCTTGACGTTGTGACGCCGCGCGTGTTCCACCAGGATGCGACGCATGACCTGCGCCGACACCGCAAAGAAGTGTGCGCGATCCTGCCACTGCATGCGCGTGTAATCGGCCAGGCGCATATAGGCTTCGTTGACCAGAGCGGTGGCCTGCAGGCTGTGCCCCGAGCGCTCGCGACGCATGTAGTAGCGGGCGAGACGATGCAGCTCGTCGTACACGATGGGTGTCAGCGCCTGAATCGCGCTCTGGTCGCCGTGGCTCCAGGCGCGGAGCAGTGCACTGACATCACCATCCGCTGAAGACGCCTTGGGGTGTGACGGCTTTTCCTCGTGGGCCAAGGTCGACTGATCCCCTCGGACTGGATTCTACGCCTTATGGGACAGGAGGGC
Organism: Bryobacteraceae bacterium; assembly: GCA_050746825.1. GTDB lineage: Bacteria > Acidobacteriota > Terriglobia > Bryobacterales > Bryobacteraceae > JBOGMR01. The sequence continues at coordinate 2,483 of JBOGMR010000314.1, forward strand.
GAAAACCTAGCATGCCACCAAACACGCCCGTCTTGCGCTGACAGGCCAGCGCTATCGAACAAAGGAGCAACTCGTATGTCGAACAAGAGAATCGTTTGGGCACTGCTGATCTCCACAATGCTCGGAATCTTCACCACTGTCACCCCGGCCCAGGCCGCCAATCCTGAACCAGTGGCGAAACAGGAGCCGGTCGCAGAGCAGGAGACGCAGGAAGCAATAACTTCAAGACAGCCAGGTGTTGTTCCTCACACAGGACGACGATTTTCTATCCGGTGAGGCCGTACCGGCGATGGTCGTCGTATCACGTGTCAGGCAGATCTGGCACAGGTGCGTCGGAGAACTTTTGCAATCGTCGAGGACCGAACGACTTTTGGAGTTGAGGGACGACGGCACGCTCTTGCCTTGCCAGAGTCCGCAGTACTGTGGCATGACGCTTCCGCGTCAATCGAAGGGACGTCGATGCGTGCCTCGTGAGGAGGACATGAATGAGATCACGACCATTTGCTGTTCGGATCTGCGTGATTGGCATCGCTCTGGGACTGACGGTCGCAACGCCTGCTATCGCACAGGAACGAGTCGGCGGGCATTTCGGGTTCGTCGTTCCACTTGTGATACGCGCAAATAGCACGACGACAACAGTGTCCGACGATTTCGTGATCGGATTTCCCACTGGAATCACTCTCAGGACGAGTGATCGCGTCGCGTTCGACCTGGAGCTGGTGCCGGTCATTCAGAACGAGCCGTGGCACGTCGATCTGACGGTTCATCCCGGGGTGATTGTCGGCCTTGCCGATCGTCTTAATGTCGGTCTCCGGATGGCGTTCGACGTCAACCGGCCATCGTGGGGCTTTACACCGCTCGTCAACCGGAGCTTCGGGATTGGTGGCGGTGCATCCGTCTTCGGTGAGCTCGACGTGCCGATTCGTTTTCAGATCGACCCGTTCGGGTCGCGTTTCACGTCGATCGGGCTGGCGGTCCACGCCGGCGTCGGCTTCTGACGCGGGCGCCTAACAGGAGGAGCCATGAGTAGACACAGGATCGCTTTCACCGTGTTGTTCGTCCTGGGCCTTGCGGCGCTTTCGATGTCGCAGGATCGACGCAGCGCCGATTTCGAGACGCTCGAGGGGACGTGGATTCTCGATCTCAACGCTCCACCGGTGGCGACGCAAATTCTCACCACCTTTGCACGAGGCGGGACTATCGTGGCGGAAGGCAATGCCACGCAGCCTATTCTGCGAAGCAGTTGGTATGGTGTGTGGGCCAGGAGGGCATACCTGGACTTCACATCGACATGGCAACGGTGGAACTTTGACGCGGCAGGAAACTTTGCCAGTCGGAGCGAACTCCGCATGGACATTCACGTCGACGGCAGACTTGAGACCTTCAGCGGCACAGTGGAGGTACTAAGCCTCGATCGTGCCGGGAACGTCACAGCGACGCGCCCAGGAACGTTCAGGGCGACGCGGCTGAACCCCAAAGGACCGAACTGATCGCAACCATCGCCGCGCCAGCGTGGATTCACATCTAACACGTACCGAGAAACAGACGACACACCAGCGCCAACTGAAATCCGAGACCGTGTAGAAACTGTGTAAGGTGGGCTCGAAACTGGCGACGAATACCGACGGTTACGGCGTCACTTCGAGGAGCATCTCGCGGGGATAAGTCGATGAATTGATTGCGCGACGATGTGCTTCAGGGTCGCTCCGTGAGCCTCGCCGGAATCGCTTTCCAAGCGTGCTCAATCGACCACTCTGACATCTCTCCGTTTAGAATCAACGAGTTGCGAGCGGTCCGAGATAGATTATCGCACACGCTGGCGCCCTTCGGCGCGTGAACTCGATCACGTTTGTATTCAGCTATTTGAGGCGGACTGAGGAGGGACATCGGCAGAATTGTGTAAGACCTTCTAATCTCCTCTGATCACTTAAGGATTTTCGCGAGTGCCAGCGCGTGCCAAAAGTGGGCGGTGATCGGTTTCGCTACGTGCTGCGCCGTGCGAGACACGTGATGCCACGTCGTCATGGCCGCCGGATCCGACGTTTCGCTGATTCGTGGCAGGATGACCGGTCCTTATCTCGCTTTGGCCAGCGCGACCGCGTCCGGACCCGCTGGAAACCGAAGCTGCCCAGACGCATCGTTCGCTGCACGGTACACGGCCTCGGCCACGTCGGACTCCGTCGTGACCGTCGTCACCTGCGCAGATGAGGCGAGGATGGGTGTCGCGAACGCCTCGTACGCCTCGGGAAACAGCCCTTCCATGCGCGATCCCCCGTTGCTCGTAAACCGCGTGCTCGGGCCATAGCCCGGCTCAACCAGTTTGACTCGCACGTTGAACGCCTCGAGTTCGTGCGCGAGTGATCCGGTGAACCCTTCGATCGCCATCTTGCTTGCGGTGTACGCGGCCGCCAGGGGCATCGGCGCTAGCGTCACGCTTGACGTCACGTTCACCACCACACCGGATCTTCGCGCGCGAAACTGCGGAAGCACCGCCTGCGTCATTGCCATCACGCCGAAGGTGTTCGTCTCGAACACCTCACGCACGGTCGCCATCGGCGTGGCTTCGAAAACGCCGACGACCCCAATGCCCGCGTTGTTGACGAGCGCGTCGACAGGCCCGCAGGCCTCGATCGCGGCGACGATGCTCTCGGGCTTCGTCACGTCGAGCGCCAGGACTCGCAGTCGCTCCGATTTGGGCAGAATGCCTTCGCGCGGCGTTCGCATGGTGGCGATCACGTTCCAGCCGTGCGCGTGAAAGTGGCGCGCGGTCTCGAGGCCATAGCCGGAAGAGCAGCCGGTAATGAGCACGGTCTTCATGGGGTACCTCAACCTCGAAATTTGCCGCCAACGGGCACTTCGTCTTGATACTGAACGTCGTCGCCAATTAGGGGGGCAATCCGTGCGGTAAACGCCTTGGCGTGTTCGCTCGCGAAGTTCTCGGTGTGCGCCTCCCGTGTCGTCCAGCCCTCGGTGACATGGACGACATCACCGTTGCTGGCCGAGCGACCGACCAGAAAGACGACGCAGGCGTCATTCGTGGCAGGACCGTTGGTCGTCGCACTGAGCAGGAGGTCGATCAACTCGTCCCCCTTTCCGGGACGAGCCGTCATGGTGGCGCGAAATCCATAGGTCGCCTTCATGTCAGCTCCTTTCTGGGATATGTGGACGTGTTAACCATCGTTAGGTCGCACGATAGTGCAGTCGTGACGGACGATCTACCATGTGGAGTCCGTATTTCATTGGTGGTCGTCCAGACATGAACGACCCGCTCTCGGAAGTCATCACTCTGTTGCAGCCGCGCGCGGTCTTCTCAAGGCGTATCAGCGGCGCCGGTCGCTGGGGCTTTCGCTACTCGGCCTTCGGCCAGCCGAGCTTCTGCGCCGTGCTCGAGGGCAGCTGCCGATTGGCCGTCGATGGCCACCGGCCCCTGACTCTGCAAGCTGGCGACTTCGTGCTCCTGCCAGCCACGCCGGGTTTCACCATGTCGAGCCTCGAGCCAGGGAGACTCAAGTACTTCGACCCACACGTGACGTCAAAGGTGCTCGGTGAAACGCGCCATGGGACGCCCGGTGGGCGCCCCGACGTGCGGTGGCTCGGCGGTTGGTGTGTCTTCGACTCGCCAGATTCGACGTTGCTGGTGTCGCTGCTGCCCTCTCTCGTCCACGTGCGTGGCGTCGAACGGCTCTCCGTCCTGGTGCGGCTCGTCGGCGAGGAAGCGAGCGAGCGGAGGCCAGGCCGTGACCTCGTCCTCACACGACTCGTGGAAGTGTTGCTCATCGAAGCGCTGAGGGCGACGCCAGGTGAGGACGCGCCTCCTGGGCTGCTGCGCGGGCTGGCCGACGCGCGACTCGCGCCGGCGATCCGCCAGATGCACGGTCAGCTCGCACGATCGTGGACGGTGGCCCAGCTCGCGAGGACGGCTGCGCTATCGCGCTCGGCATTCTTCGAACGGTTCACGCGAACCGTGGGACTGCCACCGACGGAGTATCTGCTCGCCTGGCGCATGGCCGTCGCGAAGGATCTGCTGCGACGCCACGACTTCGACATGGGCGAGGTTGCCGAACGCGTCGGCTACGGCTCGGCGAGCACCTTCAGCACGGCATTCAGCCGCCACGTGGGCCAGCCTCCGAGTCGCTACGCCGCTGGCGTGAAAGCGTCCGCTCAAACGTAGTCCGGCGCGCGTAATTCGACTGGCGGCGCCACTCGATGTGAATGGCGCCGCTGTCCCATGCGCTCCTACTCGATGACGGTAATCTTGTCGGGCGCCCAACCTCCATGAAAGCCGTGCGGCACGCGGACAGGCAGACGGATCGTCGCGATCGGCTCGCCGGCGAAGTCCTGGGC
>JBOGMR010000315.1:0-5629 GCA_050746825.1 Bryobacteraceae bacterium
GCCATGAGGGACTCCATGGCGGTTCGATCCGCACCCAGCGCGGCGGATGTCCGCATCAGCTCGGATGAAAAGTCGCCGCGCCGCGCGATCGCGTCCAGATCGAGCGCGCCCAGCGTTTGGTCCAGGATGCAATCGACCCAGATCATCGGCTGCGATTCTTCCAGACGCTCGCGCAAATCCTGAAGCAGGCCGGCCGGCACACCCTCGCGACTCAGGTCGTCGTGCAGCGAGCCGCGCCCGCACAAGGTGACCTGCACCAGCAGATCCCGGTTCTGTTGATTGGCGACTTCGGCGACGACGGCCTCGATAGTCTCCTTCTGCAATGCGTCGAGACCGTTCAGTTCGGTGATGTCGATCTCGACCTCGGCGTGCCGCACGCAGTCCAGCGCAACGAAATCGACCTGCGCGATTGCCGCCGGCTCGGCCGTGACGACCACCGCCCCTTTGGCGCCGCGCTCGCCGGCCCGCGCGCCGCGGCTTTGAAGATTGCCGGGGTAGACGATCCAGGGCCGACCCTCGAGGGCCTGCCGCCGATGCACGTGACCGAGCGCCCAATAGTCCATGCCCGCTCTCTCCAGGTCCACTCGCGAGCAGGGGCTGTAAGGCGCGTGATCGGGTTGCGCACCCAGCGTGCAGTGCAGAAGGCCAATGTGCAGTCCGTCCCACGACTGTCGTTGGAAACGCAGCGACAGGTTCCCGGTCACGTCCCCGCGTGGATAGCTGATGCCGTAGACGGTGGCGAGCCGGCGGCCGTCGCGTTCGACGGTGCGATGCTCGACCTGGCTGCCGAAGATCACCAGGTTGGGCGGCGGAGTGCGAATCGCGGACCAGCCGTCGAGCGGGTCGTGATTACCGTGCACGACGAAGACCGTTATGCCGCGCTCGCCGAGCCGCTCGACGCCACGCAAGAAGCGCAACTGCGCGCGGATACCGCGCTCGGGGCCGTCGTAGAGGTCGCCGGCGAGGAGCAGAAATGCAGCCTCGCGATCGATCGCGAGGCCGATGAGATTGTCGAATGCCTCAAGCGATGCATCACGCAAACGCTGTGCAACGCCGGGGGCGACGCGCCCGATTCCCACGAACGGCGTGTCCAGGTGCAAGTCGGCCGCATGGACGAAACGAAACATGGTGGAGTCCTAGTGTAGCCTGATCTGGCAGTCGTCGTGGCGCGGCGACTGGCGCCTGCGCCACGGTCTTCAGAAGCGGTATTCGGGGGGCTTGATGTTTCGCACGCGGAGGTAGACTTCCGCCTGGCCTCTGTGATGGGCGGTGTGAGTGAAGTAGGCCCACATGCGCTCGCGGGCGGACATGTTCTTCGACGGTCCGGTCATTTGATCGAGCTGCTCTTCACTCAGGGCTTCCGCGGCTTTGAGGCAGAAGTCGAAGGAGGCGGCGAGGTACTGCATCGCGGTTGCCTTGCCGGTTGCGGCAGGCTTGGCCGGAGGCTGAATGCCCGCGATCAACGCGAAGTTGCGGGTGTTGGCATCGCCGATGTGCACCATCAACTCGCCGAAGGTCATCTCTTCGGGATTCGGCTTCGAGCTGTAGCCGTCGGCGGGCATCAGGCCGGCGACGGCGAGGGTAAATTCCTTTGAAACTTTCCAGTGCTTCAAAAATTCTTCGTGCCATTTGCCACGCGCGAGCAGCGGAGCAGCGGCCAACAGAAGGATCGCAAACACGGCGGCAGGTCTTCGCATCATCGGACTCCAGGCTATAATTGTGATCGCAGCTTTAGCAGGAAGCAACGGGCACAGGAAGCAACAGGCACAGGAAGCAACAGGAGAGACCTTGGGCAGCTCATTTCGACCGCAGCCGCCGCGCGGCGCCGCCGGGCCGACGTCGGCGATGCGCACCGCCAGCCGCTATTTTGAGCTGAAATCCGAGATCCATCGCAAGCTGATCGGCGTTCTGAACCTGGAGCGCGTTTCTTCGATTCCCAAGGACCGGCTTCGATCCGAGATCGGCCGGGTGGTGGAGCGACTTCTGGAAGAAGAGCGCGTCCCGATGACCACGGCGGAGCAGAACAAGATCGTCGAAGAGGTGCTGGACGAAGTGCTCGGCCTGGGACCCCTCGAGCCGTTGCTGAAGGAACCGACGATCTCGGATATCCTGGTCAACCGTCACGACAAGGTGTTTATCGAACGGAACGGCAAGCTCTCCGAGACGCCGGTGCGTTTCAAAGACGATGCCCACCTGCTGCACATCATCGAAAAGATCGTCTCGCAGGTGGGCCGGCGCGTGGATGAGGCGCAGCCGATCGTGGACGCCCGGCTGCCGGACGGATCGCGCGTCAACGCGATCATTCCGCCGCTGGCTCTCGACGGTCCATGCCTCAGCATCCGCCGGTTTGGGCGGCACGTCATCACGCAGGAGGAGATGATTCAGTTCAAGACCGTCATGCCGGGGATGCTCCGTTTTCTGGCGGCCTGCGCTCAGGCGAAGACGACCGTCCTCATTTCGGGCGGAACCGGCTCCGGCAAAACAACGATGCTGAACGCGCTGTCCCGGTTTATTCCCGAGGAGGAGCGAATCATCACGATCGAAGACACGGCCGAGCTTCAACTCCAGCAGCGTCACGTGGTCAAGTTCGAGACAAGGCCGCCAAACCTGAACAAGGAGGGCGGCATCAATCAGCGGCAGCTTCTGCGAACCGCACTGCGCATGCGTCCGGACCGCATCATCGTCGGCGAGTGCCGCGGCGCCGAGGCGCTCGACATGCTGCAGGCGATGAATACGGGCATCGAGGGGTCGATGAGCACCGTGCACGCGAACACGCCGCGCGACGCCTTCTCGCGTCTGGAAACGATGGTGCTGATGGCGGATCTCGAGATGCCGACGCGTGTGATCCTGCAGCAACTGGCGTCGGCGATCAACATGGTGGTGCAGGTTGCGCGCCTGCAGGACGGCACGCGTAAGATCATCGCCATCGCGGAGGTGCTGGGCGTTGGGGACGATCGCGTCCTGCTGCAGGATATCTTCGTTTTCGAACGCATCGGAGTGACGGATTCGGGCAAGGTGCAGGGGCGATTTCGGGCGACGGGGGTGAAGCCGAAGGTGCTGGACCGGCTGAGAGTGAGTGGGATTCAGTTACCACCGTCGGTGTTTGAAGAAGTTTTGGAGGTGAATTTATGACACGCAGGCAGCTAGGGCGGATGGCGGCGGGGTCGGCGATGCTGGCGCAGGGCACGGCGTGGGCTGCGGCCAAATACACGGGCGCGCTGGATAGTTTTGAAGACAAAGTGAACCTGGCGGCGTTCGACCCGGTAGCTTACAGCCGGCGCTTGTACGAGTCGGCGCCGCTGCGAATGACATTCCGCGCGGAGAACCGCAAGCAGGCGGAAGCCTGGCAGAAGAAGCTTCGGCCGAAGATGGCTGAGCTGATCGGCCTCCAAGCCCGCGAGAAGGCGCCGATCAAGCCGCTCACTCTGGAAGTCCGTGAGTTCCCCGGCTACCGGCGCGAGAAGGTGGTTTTCGAGAGCGCTCCAGGATTGACCGTGCTCGCTTATTTGCTGACGCCGGTTGAAGCAAAAGCGCCGCTCCCGGTAGTCGTGTGTGTGCCCGGACATGGACGCGGAGTCGATGACATCGTCGGGATCGATGCGGAAGGGCGCGATCGCACCAATAAGGATGGCTACCAGCACGATTTCGCGATTCAGACGGTGGAGAAGGGACTGGCGGCGGTGGCCATCGAACCGATCGCGTTCGGATGCCGGCGCGATCCGATCACGAAGAAGCGGCCGCTGACTGCGTCGGCATGCCAACCGGCCGCGGGCGCGGCGTTGCTGCTTGGGCAGACGATGATTGCGTGGCGCGTCTACGACGTGATGCGAACGATCGACTGGATTGAAATGCGCAAAGAGCTTGATGCCACGCGTGTCGGCTGCATGGGGATCTCGGGCGGCGGCACGTGCACCTTGTTTTCCGCCGCGCTCGAGCCTCGGATCCGCGCCGCCATGGTGAGCGGATATCTGAATACATTCAAAGACAGCGTGTTCAGCTTGTCGCACTGCATCGACAATTACGTGCCGGGGATTCTGAACTGGGCCGAGATGTACGATGTCGCCGGGCTGGTGACGCCGCGCGCCTTGTTTTGCGAGTCCGGCGAGAAGGACAATATTTTTCCGCTGGCGTCGTTCCGGCATGCCGTCGAGCGGGTGAAGAAGGTTTACGAAGTGTTCGGCGCTGCCGGCAAGTTCGGGCACGAAGTGTTCCCGAGCGAGCACACGTTCCACGGCGTGGGCGGAATTCCGTTCCTGAAGCAGCACCTGGGCTGACCGGCATGAAATATCGCCATCGCGTCCTCGGGCTGCTGTTCCTGCTGTCGATCATTACCTATCTCGATCGCGTGTGCATCTCGGTCGCCGGCCCGCGCATGCAAGGCGAGCTCGGCATCACGCCGGACCAATGGGGCTGGGTGGTCGGCGTCTTCGCGATCTCCTACGCGGCGTTCGAAATTCCGAGCGGCGCGATGGGCGATCGCATCGGGCCGCGCAAGGTGCTGACGCGAATTGTGGTGTGGTGGTCGGCATTCACCACTTTCACTGGATTCGCGGGCGGCTTCTGGTCCCTGATCCCCATTCGATTTCTGTTCGGGGCGGGGGAAGCGGGTGCGTATCCGAACAGCTCGTCCAGCATTTCGCGCTGGTTTCCCGTAGTGGAGCGCGCGCGTGCGCATGGCGTCGTGTGGATGGCCAGCAGAATCGGCGGCGCGATCTCGCCGTTCCTCGTAATCCCGATCCAGCAAGCCTATGGATGGCGAATGTCGTTCTATCTGTTCGGCATCATCGGCGTCGTGTGGGCGATTTACTGGTATTGGTGGTATCGCGACCGGCCGGAAGAGAAGCCGGGGGTCGGCCGCGCCGAGCTCACCGAAATCGGCGGACTATCGTCGCGCGAGCACCACGGCCTTCCCTGGGGAGTCGCACTCCGCAGCAGCAATCTATGGATGATCATGCTGATGTACTTCACCTACTGCTACGGTGCGTTTTTCTTCCTGTCGTGGCTGCACACGTACCTGGTGAAAGGGCGGGGGTTCAGCGACAAGGATCTGCTGCTGTCTACGCTGCCGTTTATTCTCGGCGCGATGGCGAATCTGGGCGGCGGGTTTGCCAGCGACGCGATGGTTCGCAAATTCGGACTGAAGCGGGGCCGCCGGACGGTCGCGATGATCGGCCTCGGCGCGTCGGCCTTGTTCACGGTAGCAACGATCCTGACGCAGGACAAATACGTCGCGCTGGTGTTCCTGGCGCTGAGCTACGCGGGTTCCGACTTCATGCTGCCGACGGCGTGGGCGGTGTGCCTCGACATCGGCAAGAAGTACGCGGGAGCGGTGACGGGGACGATGAATACGGCGGGACAGATCGGTTCGTTCATCTCGTCGGTGTTGTTCGGCTATTTCGTGAAGTTTTCCGGAAGCTACGATTTTCCGCTGATTCCGATGACAGTGATGCTGCTGATCAGCACGCTGCTATGGTTGAAGATCGATCCGACGCAGGAGTTAATTCCAGAAGGAGCTGCAACGGTGGCGAAGGCGGCGTGACGGGGGCGGCTTACCGGCGGTATCGTGGTTGCGCGCGAGGAGCGTTCGTGATCGCATTCCTCGCGACACAGCCGGACTCGGGGTTCGGCC
>JBOGMR010000316.1:0-7808 GCA_050746825.1 Bryobacteraceae bacterium
CCTCTAATTCATCGGGCGGTGTGATGGGCAAAATGATCAGCCTGCAAAGCGTGGCAGTCGCCGCCGCCGCTACAGGCATGCCGCCCTCGGACGAATTTAAGCTGTTTCGCTTCACGCTGGGCCATAGCATTCTGCTGGCCTCAATCCTCGGATTGATCGTGATGTTCTACGCCTACGTGATGCCCCAGTGGGCGCCGTAAGCCGCGACGGACTCCAGACGAGCCGTATCATAAAAGCGGAGGCTGCTCATGCCCTGCTTCGTGGCTGTCTTCGCGCTCGGCTTCCCTCGCTTGGTTTTGTTCTGCGTCTTCTTGTTCAGCGGCTACCTGGAACGGGCTTATCACGGTTTGTTCTGGCCGTTGCTGGGCTTCTTTTTCATGCCGTTGGCGACGCTCGCCTACGCCTGGGCGCTGAATACATACAAGTCAGTGGAGGGCTTTGGCCTGGTGGTTGTGGTTCTGGCAGTCTTGCTCGATCTGGGACTGATCGGCTCCGCCGGACGCCGAAAGAAGGATTAAGTCTGACCAGCAGACGTGGCGCGCGCACTCGTGCGTGCCGCGTCGCGACTCTTTGCCACTGATGCTCCCGTCACACTTCGACTATTTCGCCTGTCGGCTCGTCATTTTGTCGGAGGCCGATGCCCATGGGCGACGTAATCCGGATATGGACTGTTATTCTGATGGCGTTGCTGTCGCTCGCGCTGATGGTCCTCGCCGAGGGACGTGTCATTCGCTATCTGGACACGCGCTACATTCGGTGGCGCGCTCGCCGCGGCGCTACTCCCCCTCCGGCCGCTTCTTCCACTGCGGAACCAGCCGAACCGCCGCAAACGTAATAATCCCCACGAAAACTCCCAGACTGATCGCGATCACCGTGAACCGTCGCTCCGGAGGCAGGGTAGTGGCATTGCGCGGGGATTCCAGCGCAATCCGCAGGTTCAACTGGGCGGCGCTGCGCTGGCGTGTCTCGACCAGCACAACGTAGTCCGCGGGCTCGCGCGCCAGATATCGCAGCTTCCCGGAGGTATCGAATGACGTTGCGGCGAGCAGCAACGTGTCGCGGCGCGCCGGGTAGTGATCGAGATCGCTCCGCCGCAGGATCGCGGCGCGCACCGGCGAGCCGGCGGTCACCTCGAACTCACATACCACGCTCGTCGACGCCCTCACCACCTTCGCATCGACAAATCGCCACTCTCCCTTGGGAATCTGAAACGACCCGTGAATCAGCGTCTGCAAAAGCAGCAGCGCGGGTATCATTCCGAATACACGACCTCCCCGCCTACGAGCGTCATCTTGACGCGCGTCCGCAGGATGCGCTCCACGGGAATCGTCATGATGTCGTCCGACAGCACCACGAAGTCCGCCAGCTTGCCGGGCTCGATCGACCCCTTCGTCTTCTCTTCAAATGCCGCGAATGCGCCCTCGAGGGTCCAGCTTGCGAGCGCCTCCTGGCGCGTCATGCGCTGGTCCGGGAACCAGCCGCCTTCCGGATTGCCGCTCGCGTCCTGGCGCGTGACCGATGCGTAGAACCCGGGCATCGGCTCCGGCTTCTCGACGGGAAAGTCCGAGCCGTTCGCGATCCGCACCCCAAGCGCCACAAATCGCCGCCACGCATACGCGCCTTTGACACGCTCCGGCCCCACGCGCGCCTCCGCCCATCGCATGTCGCTGGTGGCGTGCGTCGCCTGCATCGACGCGATGATCGAATACTTGGCGAACAGCGGGAAGTCGGAAAGCGCGACAACCTGGGCGTGTTCCACGCGGAAGCGGCGGTCATTGGGTCCGCCCAGGACTGCCCCGTATGCTTCCAGCACGCTGCGATTGGCACGGTCGCCGATGGCATGCGTGTTCACCTGCAGCCCGGCGGCGACGGCCTGGCGGGCGACCCGCTCGATTTCTTCCCGGCTGAGAATCGCGAGTCCGGAGTTGCCCGGTTCGTCGGAATAGGGTTCGATCATCGCCGCCCCGCGCGATCCGAGGGCGCCGTCCGCAACCAGCTTGATGCTTCTGACCGTCAGACGATCGCCAATCTCGGGGCCCTTCTTCAGGTACTCGGTCCACAGGTCGCCAGCGCCTCCGATCATCGCGTACACGCGAACCGGCAGTTTCCGCTCGGCGATCAATTCGCGATACGCCGTCAAGTCCGCGCGGCCGGCGCCCGCGTCATGGACGCTGGTGAGGCCCAGGCGCGCGCACTCGGCCGCCGCGCGCGCGATGCGGCTTCGCACTTGCTCGGCAGCCGGCGCCGGCGCGTGCCGCGTCACCAGACCCTGCGCGCGGTCGACAAAAATGCCGGTCGGCTCGCCGCCCTTTGCATGATGAATCTTGCCGCCGGGCGGATCCTTCGTTTCGGCGGTGATGCCGGCCACCTCCATCGCCTTCCGATTCGCCCAGCCGGCGTGCCCGTCGACGCGCGTCAGGTACACGGGATTCTCCGGCGCGGCGGCGCTGATCGGCTCGTGAGCCGGGAACTGCCCTCCCGGGAACGTCGTCTGATCCCAGGCCCGGCCGCGGATCCACTCGCCCGGTTTCCTGCGCCGCGCTTCGGTCCGCACCATCGACGCCACCTCGGCCGGCGAGCGCGCGTGCCGCAGATCGAGGATCTCCAGGCTCTCTCCCAGTCCGCGCATGTGCACGTGCGAGTCGATCAGGCCGGGGATCACGGTCGCGCCCTTAAGGTCGATTTTGCGCGTCGCAGCACCCACATGCCGCGACACATCGTCGCCGGCCGCGAGGATCTTTCCGTCCTTGATCGCGAGCGCCCGCACTTCCGGCTGTCGCGGATTCGCAGTGTAAATGCGGCCGCCCGTGATCGCCAGGTCGGCGGTCTGGGCGGCAAGCACACCCGCGAACAGGACTAGAATAAAGAGCATGAACGACAGTATGGCATCTTCCTTCCCGGAGAGCCAAGGGAACGAAGGCGTAGGCCCGTTCGATCTGCCCCGCTGGAAAAGCGTGGCCGGCTGGGTCGCGGCGGTGCTCACCTGCGTGCTGTTCCTCGTCGCGGGTCTTTGGAAGATCACTGATCCCGAGGGTGCGGCCGTCCGGCTCGCGCAAGCCAAGGTGCCGCAGGATCTGAGCCTGATCGCGGCGATCGGCCTGGGAATCGTCGAGACATTCGCCGCTGTGCTGATTCTGGTCCCGCGCTTTCGCCGTTGGGGTTCGTACCTGGCGTCGGCCATGCTGATCGCGTTCATGATCTACATCGGGATTTACTACGACGTCCTGCGCGGCGAAGAATGCCAGTGCTTCCCGTGGATCAAGCGGGCCGTGGGCCCCGGGTTTTTTATCGGCGACGCCATCATGCTGCTTTTCGCGGTGATCGCGGGCCTCTGGGCCAAACCATCCGCGAGCCTCCGCAGCGCCGTGCTGGTGCTGGGCGCGGTGACCGTGTTCGCCCTCGTGTCCTACGGAGTCCAGACCACGCGCCGATCGGGAGTGAAGGCGCCGCCCACGATTCAAGTGGACGGCAAGACGTTCCCGCTGGAATCCGGGAAAATCTTCATCTACTTCTTCGACCCCGAGTGCATGCACTGTCTCGATGCCGCGCGGCGCATGGCGAAGCTGAATTGGGGCGACACCAAAGTGATCGGCGTCGCGGTCGCGCAGCCGCAGTTCGGCGCCGGATTCCTGCAAACGACCGGGCTCAAGGCCGGGCTCTCACCGGACGCGGAGCTGCTGAAGAAGACCTTTCACTACGAGTCGACGCCCGCGGCGGTGGCCATCGAGAACGGGCGGCAAAAGCAGATGCTGACTCACTTCGAGGGCGACGAGCCCGCCGCGACGCTCAAGAAACTGGGGTTTGTGTATTGACTTATCCTGCCCTCAGATTTCTGTTCAATTCTTCCCGGCGGCGATGCCCCCACCCTCCGGTTTTTCGACCTGCCCGCGTAGCCTCACAATGAGCGTGGGGCCCCAACATCGCCTTGCCTGTTAGCATGGCAGGGTAGGATGCGAATCATTCTTCTTGCCTACATGACGGCCCTGGTGCTCGGGGCGCAGCAGCCAATCTTCTTTCTGCAGATGTCTGACCCGCAGTTCGGCATGTACACCAGAGATCAGAGCTTCGAGCAGGAGACCGCGAATTTTGAATTCGCGATCGCGACGGCGAATCGGCTCAAACCGGCGTTCGTTGTGATTTGCGGCGATCTGATCAACAAACCGGGCGATGAGACTCAGGCGGCGGAGTATCTGCGGATTGCCGGCAAGCTCGACCAATCGATTCCGCTCTATCCTGTCGCGGGTAATCACGACGTGCGCAACGAACCGACGCCGGAGTCGCTCGCGTGGTATCGGAAACGGTTCGGGCGGGACTACTACACGTTTCGGTCGGGCAACTTGGCCGCCTTCGTGCTGAATTCGAGCCTGATTCATTCGCCGCAGCACGCGATGGCAGACCTCGAGGCGCAGGAGCAATGGCTGCGCGGCGCCCTCGAACAGTCACGCCAGGCCGGTGTTCGGCATCGGGTCGTGTTCCAGCATCATCCGTTCTTTCTCGAAAAGCCCGACGAGCCGGATCAATACTTCAATATCCCGCTCGAGCGGCGTCGGCGCTATCTGGACCTGCTGGTCGAGTACGGTGTGACTCACGTGTTCGCGGGTCATTACCACCGCAATGCCTTCGGCCGCTCCGGCGCGCTGGAGATGGTGACGACCGGACCGGTGGGAATGCCGCAGGGGAAAGAGGACTCCGGGATGCGCGTGGTGATGGTGCGCGAGTCGGGGATCGAGCACCAGTATCATCAATTGGGGCGCCTGCCGCAGCGAGTGGAATTGGGGACGAAGCCCGGGGCCCCGAAACCTTAAGCTGCCTCCACCGGACTAACCTGTTCGGCTCGATGATGGTGCGCACGGGTGACGCGGACGCGCTCATCGGCGGCCTCACCGAACATTATCCGGAAACGATCCGGCCGCGGGGCTGCGTAGGGTGCCGGGTCTTTACCTGCTGATCACGCCACGCGGCGATCTGTACTTCCTCGCCGACGCGACGGTGAACATCGAGCCCGACGCCGAAGACCTGGCGGAGATCGCGATCGAGGCTGCGGCACCGGCGAAGCGGTTCAGCGTCGAGCCGCGCGTGGCGATGCTGTCGTTTTCGAACTTCGGCTCGACGCGCCATCCGCTCGCGGAGAAGGCCGCGCGCGCCGTCCGGCTGGTTCACGTGCTGCAGCGAGGGGCTGAGGTCGAGGAGATCGTCAATATCACCGCCATCGCCGTGGTGGCCCAGTCGGTCAGCCACGGTAGTGCGCAAGTCTGAGGGAGGTCCTACCGCGGGAATCCGCTGGGGTCGATCCCCGGGATGATGCGCAGAGCGTTCTTGTAATACAACTTCTTCAGGACTTCGTCCGGCAATTCCAGCCCGTACATTTTCCAAAACGCGTGGCGCTTGCGGTAGTAGTCGAAGTATTCGTCCGCGGTTTCGAGAACGCGGAAGTAGTAATGATATTCGCTCGGTTCCCAGATGTCCTTGCCGAACAAGACGCGGTCCTGATACTTGATGAACCACTGGCGCGCGAACCGCGGCTGCCGGCCGAGCTCCGCCAGCACCGCGCCAATCTCGGTGTACATGTTCGGCAGGCGATCCATCAGTTTCCCCAGTTCGCCCAGGTTCCCGCCCATCCAGCCGAGGTGTGCGTTGATGAAAGTCGTGTTGGGATGCTTCGCGAACATGCGCTGCTGTTCCCCCATGATCGTTTCCCAACTCGGATAGCGGTCCGACGGGCGCCCGCGCGACGGAAACTGCTTTAGCTCGAGCCACCGCTCGTTGTGCTTATCCTGCGGGTCGAAGAACGCGGCCGGCTCGGCCGTATGAATCAGCACAGGGACCTTGAGTTTGCCGCACATCTCGAAGACGGCGTCGAAGCGCGGATCGTCGACATGCACGCGCTGGCCGCTCTTGTCTTTCAGATCCATGCCGAAGTTCTTGAAAATCTTCAGGCCCTGCGCGCCATTCTTGACGTCTTGAGCGAACTGGTCCGCAATACGGGCGCCGTAGCCCGGTTCGTCGATGCCGCCGAAATCGAGATTGGCGAAGATGACGAAGCGGTCCTTGTAGCGCCCTTTTTGCGCTTCGATGTTGCGTTTCAGCCGCTCACCGGAACCGCCGCTCAGATTGACCATCACGCGGAGGTTGATCCCGTCCATGCCGGCAATCAGTTTCTCCAGGCACTTGGGGTCCTGGCAGCGGTTCTGATGGTTGTGCACGTCGATGATCGGGAACCTGGCCCGCGTGACTGGATGCTTCGGCACGACCAGCGTCGACTTGGGCTCGTACTCCTCGATGGACATGCTTTTTTCGGCCGGCGCCGTCTGCCCGAAGGCGATGGCGCCAGCGAACGTGGCGGCGATGGCGATGACTCTCATGCGAACTTGTGGACTATCTTACAACAACGCATGAGAGGGCTCCCTGACACCCAGCCCCTTAGGAAACGCTGCCGGTCCGGCCAGTGGCCCCCCGAGCAGACTGGGATTGCAATCCAGGAACGGATGCTGGCGCGCTGAAGGGCCGAATGCCGCCGTCACCTCGGCGAGAAACTGCTCGTTCGAGAGACGTCCGATAGCGCGCGGCAGCAGCGGTACAGCGTGCGCGGTGAACTCGCCGTTCCCGTTCGACTCCCAGGCCAGTTCGCCGGAACGGCAGGCCGAGAAGACGACTTCGCGCATCGCCTCGCGGGTGCGGGGTGCGCGCGCGTCGCGCTCACGTGTAGCGCCTGATCCGGATCCCTGAAAGGCTTCGTACGCCTTTTGGAGTGCTTGCGTCATAGGCAAAAACCGCGGACGCGCCGAGACCCCGAACGCAGCCATCCGGCTCATTGTTCCGGAGTGACAGCAGTCGAAAAAACAAGTGAAGCACACTCCCTCGGGAATTCGCGAAAATATGCCGGCGAGTTCGTCATCAATGATGAAGGCGCCCGACGTGTAATCGAAGGGCGCGATCGCTTCGTCGAGGCCCGGCGAATCGCCGCGAGCTTCGTCGCCGCTGATATCTTTCACTGTGGTCCCGTGACCTGAGTATTGGAAGACGAAGATGTCGCCGGGCGCAGATTGAGCGACGGCCTGGGAGAGCGCCGACAGGATGGCGTTGCGCGTCGCCTTTCCATCGAGCAACAGGTTGGTCTCGAATCCAAGCGCGCCGAGCGCGCCGGCCCACAGCCTGGCGTCGGCGACGCACCCGCTCAGGGGCTCGGAAGGATACGCGTCGATGCCCACGCACACCGCGCGGCGGAGGCCGCCTCGGGCGCCCGTGCCATCGATCGGACTTCCCACCCGCGGCTCAAGGAAATCTTGCGGCAGCAACGCTTGGCCGGTAAAGCCGAGGATGCGCCGCGCCAGACTATTCATGGTGGGTGCGTCGTTGTCGAAGCCCGTGTGAGATCTCGTAGTCGAAGCGCTCCGGCCGGTCGTTTGCGAGGTCACAGCGAAAACGGCATCGCCCCGTTCCGAGGCCGCGCCGCCGAGTCCGAACAACGACACCAATGACGAATCCCGCCGCAGGCATTCCTCCAGACCCAGAATCTCCTGCGAAGCCTTGCCTTCGAGCGCGTTCCGTACCAGATACAGCAGCGACTTCCGATAGATCCTGGCTACCACGTCGGATTTTTCGTAGCTCTGCCGCATGGCAAATACCGTCAGGTGTTTGACGCCCGCGCCGATATGCGGCGCCAGCAGTTTGTGAAACGCGTCGATCCGAATGGCGGGAGCAAGCAGTTGGAGCGTCGCAAAGCCGGGAACGCCCAGGCGCAAGGCTGCTGCGATGAAGTGCGTGTGGAAGATCGATCCGGCGCTGTGCCCTGCGGCGTGCAGTTCGAC
>JBOGMR010000317.1:0-3205 GCA_050746825.1 Bryobacteraceae bacterium
CCAGTCCGCTGAGGATGACGTTCGTGATGCGGCGGATCGGAATCACCCCGGCGTGCCGGTCGAGCGATTCGAGCACTTCGCGGACGCCGCCGGCGCGGCTCTCCGAGTAGAGTTGGAGCACGACGCCGATCAGGCCCAGCGCGACCGTGGGCACGATCACGACCCAAGGCAGCTTCGTTGCCGCAGTCTGGAGGTCGATGAATTCGACGACGACTTCTCCCAGCCGATCCGCTAGAAAATGAAAACCGATTGCCCCGATTCCGGTGACGATTCCGATCAGGATCGTGGCAACGATCAAACGCCCCGCGCCGGTGGGATTGATCATGGAGAGTCAACCATGATAACGGAGGGCGCCGGTATTGGCATAGCGGATTTCCATTAGGGACGAGGGCCGCGGAGAGCGGATAAGATGTTACTCTTGGCCACCATCCCCGCTCCTCCGTCCAAGCCTTCCTTCCTCGATCGCGCCGGATTGCGCGGTCCGCGAATGAAGTATTGGTTTCTCTACGTCGCGGCCTTCTATGTAGTGTGGCTGCTGCTGGTCAGCGTGTTCGGCTACTGGCCGCACGTCAAATCGCACTGGCCGATCTCCGTGGTCATGATCTTCGGCTCGCTGGTTGCGGGATCGACGCCGATGGGCGGCGGCACAGTTGCGTTCCCGGTGCTGGTTCTGGTATTCGGCCAGCCGCCGGACATCGGACGCAACTTCGGACTGATGATTCAGGCGCTGGGGATGACGTCGGCGATGCTGTTCATCCTCTGCCGCGGAACCAAGATCCAGAAAGGCATGCTGATCTGGACGGGCGTCGGCTCGGCGGCGGGGCTGGTGGTGGGGACGTTCGGCGTGGCGCCGGTGGTCGCGAGCACGACGGTGAAGCTGCTGTTCTCGTGTCTGTGGATGAGCTTCGCGGTGCTGACGCTGGCGAAGAATCGCGAGATCTGCTCGCTCGATCAGAATCCGGCGATCGGCGACACGAAGGCGATGCATCTCGGCATGGCAGTGGGCTTCGCGGGCGGCGTCACCACGTCGTTGATCGGCGTGGGCGTCGAGATGATGCTGTACACGGTGCTCGTGCTGCTGTTCCGCTGCGATCTGAAAATCGCGGTGCCGAGCGCCGTGTCGGCGATGGCGGTGGCGTCGGTGCTGGGAATCGCGCTGCACCTGGCGATCGGCGACGTGGACGCGGAGGTATTCTACAACTGGCTGGCGGCGGGGCCGATCGTCGTGTTCGGGGCGCCGGCGGGCGCGCTCCTGGTCAGCATCATTCCGCGGATCCGCACGCTGTACTTTGTGTCGCTGCTGTGCGTGGTGCAGTTTGTGTGGACGCTGTATCAGGTGAAGCCGAAGCCGGGGGAGTGGATGTTCGTGGCCTGCAGCCTCCTGATCGCGGTGGGGGGCTTTTATTTGCTGTACCGGCTGGGACGGCGCGCAGCTTCACCCCGATGAGAAAAAGACTGCGCCCGGCATTCTGGCGCCCCGCAATTTCGTCAGGCTCGCAAAATAGGATGACGCTCCGCACTGAACCGCGACCGTCAGGGAGCTGCCACTCGCTTACGCTCGCGGTTCTGTGCCGGTTCAATAGTCGGGTCCAACTCATCACTTGCAAGCCGCAAGCCGTCGTTCCAGTTCCTGAAAATCCGCCCTCTCCTTCGGCCGCAGTTGGCCGTCCCGATCCATTTCCTGGAACGGCACGGACGCTCCGCGCCACGCTGCGCACGCTTCCCGCTTACGTCCGAGCGCCCACTCCGCTCTGGCTTCGCCAGCCAGTGAATTCGCCAGGTGGAGCCGGTATGCCGGGAGCTTGGGCTGGCCGGTAAACAACTTTTGGCTGATTCGCACCGCTTCCCGGTAGGCATGGAGGGCGCCGGTGTGCCTTTTCAGGTATTCCGACGCGTCTCCGACACGCTGATGCGCATAAACGAGGCGGTCCTGCAAGCGGGCATCGGCCTGATCGAGCGCCGCCAGCCGGCGTCGAATCGCGAGCGCTTTCTGATACTCGCGCAAAGCCTCCGCGTACTGCTCCCGGTTGAGGTAAAAGGTGCCATTCTGGCTGTAATCGAACGAAAGATCCATCTGTGCTTGGGTGCTGCGAGGATCGGCGGCCGCCCGCAGACCGTCCAGCTCTTCTGCTCGCCGCAGATGCGGCAAAGCCCGATCTCCGTATGTCCGCGGGAGCAAAATTCCGGCGATGTTCTTGTGGGAAAGCGCGACCGCGCGCTGGCGGCGCAGATCCTGCGGCTCCGCTTTCCATAAGTCCTCCCAGATGGCGAGCACCTTGTACCTGTAATCGAGGTCGTTATCGAGCACGTCCGCCATGGCGGAATATCCCACGGCGAGATGCTGCCGGTTGGCGTCATTTGGCGACCTCCGCGCCAGATCCTCAAGCAGCGGCAGCGCCTCGGCGACAGCCGCGCGAGCCTCGTCAGTCCTGCGGACATGCAAGAGCACAAGACCCAAATGCCAGCACGCGTTCGCCAACCCGATGGTGACTCGTGGATCTTCGGAGCGGCCCTGCCTTGCACTTTTGAAAAGCCCTTGGGATCGCCGGTAGCTGTCGATCGCCCCATACGGATCGCCCAGATTCGACTGTGACTGCAGGCCCTGCACATCTCCCAGCCGGAGGTAGGCATCCGCGAGTTCAATTTGAAGCGCGTGGTCTCCGGCGGCGTCACGCGATAGCTTATCGAGATATTCGAGTGCATTAGAGACAATCAACTTCCGCGCGGGCGTCGAGCCCGGCAGTGCCGCGATCGCATCGTGAATCTGGTAGACCACCGAGCTGGCGAGCTGCCGCACGTAATCGAACCGCCGGGTGGCGATGCGGGACTGCCGCACCGTGACCGCGACGGCCAGGGTGAGCAACAGCGCCACGGCGCAGGCCGTCGCCACGGCCGCTCTGTGTCGTGCCAGGAATTTAGTGAGCACGTACCAGGCGGCGCCCCGATGCGCCTCCACCGGCCGCTTGGCGAGATACCGGCCGATGTCGGCGGACAGCGCCTCGGCCGAGGGATATCGCTCTTCCGGTTCTTTACGCAACGCTTTCAGGATTACCGCGTCCAAATCGGCCGAGCCGGCGCCGGGCTTCCCGATCGGCTGCTCGCAAACAGTGCGTAGCACTTCGTCGTACGTCTTGCCGGCAACATCGTAGGGCCGGCGGCCCGTCGACAATCCATGCAGCACCACGCCCAGCGAATAGACATCGCT
>JBOGMR010000318.1:0-5698 GCA_050746825.1 Bryobacteraceae bacterium
CCATGCAACAATCGTATGTGAGGGAAAGATGAAAGCGGCTCTGGTGATTCTGGTGGTCCTGTTGGTGACCGCAGTCGGTTTCGGCGGCAAGTTCATCAGCGTCCGTAATGAGCTGGCGACGCAGAACGAAGCCATTGCGGCATCCTGGGCCCAGGTGGACGTCGTACTCCAGCGTCGCGCGAACCTGATTCCCAACTTAGTCGAAACCGTCAAAGGCTTCGCCAAGCAAGAGAAGGAAGTCATCGATTCGGTGACAAGCGCTCGGGCGCAGATGGCCGGCGCGCGTACGCCGCAGGAAAGAATCGCCGCCAATTCGCAGCTCGACTCTGCGCTGGCGCGCCTCCTGGTCGTGGTCGAGCAGTATCCGAATCTGAAGTCGAACGAGAACTTCCTGCGGCTTCAGGACGAGTTGGCAGGCGCTGAGAACCGCATTGCGGTGGAGCGGCGGAAGTATAACGAGACGGTGCAGCGCTACAACACGCAACTGCGGTTGTTCCCGAACAACATCATCGGAGCGATGTCGGGGTTCCAGCGCAACGACGCCTACTTCAGGACGGAAGCCGGTTCGCGGGCTGCGCCGAAGGTGGCGTTCTGAGGCCGAAGGGCCTGTCCTATTTGATCTCCCTGATCTGGATATTCCGAAACATCACAACGCAAGTCTGATCGTGTAACTGAAGACCGATCGGGCCGCGCTTGGGGCGCTTGGGATCTCCGGCGTGCCCGGCGACGAGGCGTCCGTTCAGTTTTACGCGAATCGCGTCCGAGCGGGACTCGATGACCATCTGGTTCCACTGATCGTCGATCTGCGCGCCTGGTGTGGCTTTCGCCAGTCCGTATATCGTGCCCGTGGGATTCGGGTCGGGGTAATTGTTGTTGATCTGGATTTCGTAGGCGACCTTCGACGGCGTGCGGGTGTAGTCGGGCGGCGAGATGATACCGAACTCCGCGCGGCCGGGATCGCGGATCGAGACGCCGCTGTTGCCGCGCGCCCGCAACCAATACTCGAGCGAGAGATCGAATTCCTCGAACTCCTGAACCGTGTAGAGCCAGGCCTGCCGGTCGAGCCAGGCGAGGTATTGCGCGCGGGTGACGGGCCACTCCTTGACAGTCTCCTGGAAGGCGGGACGGCGCTCGCCCACCAGCGTACCGTCCTTAAGCACGACCCAGACGCCATCGCCGCGTTTTTCCCAGCCGTCCAGGTCCTTGCCGTTGAACAGTCTTTTCCAATCCGCGGCCGGGACCGGCGAAGGGAGCATGGTCGACAAAGCTGCAAGCGAGAGAATCGTTCGCATCCACACGACGCCCATTATACAGACGTGTTAGACTCGTGCCGAACGGGAGGCCGATTTGTCGCAGCAAAACAAGGCGTTGGCGCATCGATGGTTTGAAGAGGTGTGGAATCGGGGCCGCGAAGAGACGATTCACGAATTACTCGCGCCGGATGCGATCGCGCACAGTCTCAGTGAGCCGGGTGTTGACGCTCGCGGGGAAGGAGACTTTCTGCAGTTCTTTCTCATGATGCGTGGGGCGTTCCCGGATCTCAAGATCACGATCGAAGACACGATCGCGGAGGGCGACAAAGTCGTGCTGCGGTGGAACGCGTTGATGACCCACACCGGTGAGGGGATGGGCGTCGCGCCGACGCACGAGCGGATGACCATCACCGGAATTCACATCGCGCGGTTCGCCGGCGGGAAACTCGTCGAGGCGTGGGATAGCTGGGATCGGCTCAGCATGATGCAGGCTTTAGGGCTGGCGCCAGGCGCGGCGCACGCGGCGAGATAAGAAGTAACTCTCACGCCGTTCCCTTCACCGTCACGACCTTAGGCTCCAGCCCCGCCTTCGCGAGCAGCGCGTACACCACGAATCCCGCAATGAAGCTATACACAACCGCGGGCTGCGCCAGTTGTTTGGCTTCCTGGGAAATCGGCAGGAACGGGAGAATACCGACGAAAAAGCCGGCGGCCCACGCGGCGTAGCCGGCGATGTTCACGCCTTCGCGTGGACCCGGCCAGCGTTTGCCGGAGAGCAGATAGTCGGCGGCCATCGCGCCGCAGATGGGGCCGAACGACGCGCCGACGATAGTGAAGAATCCGATCAGGTTCTCGGCCACGCCGGTCACGGCCAGGATGATCGCGACGGTCACGCCCGCCATCGTCGAGCCGATTCGCGGCACGCCCGGGATCATCGTCGAGAAGCTGTTGCCCGCGATGAACGCACAGAAGCAGGCCGGTGGAATCGACGCAATCGTGAAGAGGAAGAACATGGCAGTGGCGAGCCAGCCTCCCATTGCGGCGATCACGGCGTCGTAGTTGTAGCCCAGCAGGTCTGGCATCAGCGCCTTGGCGCCGGCCACCGAGAGCAGCGGCAGGCCACCCGCGTATAAGACCGCGAGGGCGATGCCCATCAGGCCGCCTGAGCGCACGTCGCGCTCATCGCGGCTGTTCATCCCGAAATCCGCGCCGGCCGCGCCGGCCGTCGCGAAGAAGCCAATCACGATCTGGATGAGCATCGTGAACGCAGCGAATGGGTTCGGGTCCGTCACTGTGTGCCGGTCGAGGCCCGGCGCCGTTTTGAAGAAGACGATCAGGATCATCAGGAACGGAATCATGTTCAGGAAGATCGAAATCTTCGCCACGTATTGAATGCCCATCGCACCAACGTACGCCATCGTGTAGCCCCACAGGATTCCCACGACAATGAACGGCATGCTGCCCGGTCCGGCGCCCGAGCCAAAACCGCTCAGGATGAACTTCGCTGAAAAGAATGTGCCCACCGCAAACCAGCCGATCTGCAGGAGGCCCATCAGCAGGCCGGGCATGATGTATCCGCCGGTCGTTCCGAAGGTCGAACTGCCCACAACATAAAGAGGCAGTCCTGTTTTCATGCCCAGCATGGCCGGCACGTAGTAGTAAAGGGCGTAGCTGAGCAGTCCCGCGATCGCAAGGGCGGCCAGACATACACCCAGCGACGCGCGATTGACGGTGCCGCCAGCCATCGAGTTGTAGAAGGCGATCCACAGAAAGATGCCGGCGTAACTGGGCGCCGTGTTCTTATACCAGGGAGCGCGGTTTGACGTGGGATTCGGCGACGCTTTCGCAACATAGTCTGGCAACATGGCTTGTCAGTATACTACGGGGGAATCATGAAGAGCCTTTTTGTTCTTGCGTTTGTCGCGCCGGCCGCCGCTCAGCACGCCGGACTGATCGGCGTCGACCGGCTGAAAGCGGACCTGACGTTTCTCGCATCGCCTGCGCTTCAGGGCCGACTGTCGCTGACGCCAGGGTCGGAGGTGGCGATCGAGTGGATCGCGGCGGAGTTCGCCAAAGCGGGTCTCAAGCCGGCCGCGGGCGGATCGTTCCGGCAAGTGGTGCCGCTCATCGAGCACCGCGTCGATCGGGAGGCCTCGTCGTTAACGGTTGTCCGGAGCGGCCGCCGGCAGGACTACAAGTACGGTGCAGCCGGCTTCACAGGATCTTTTCCGGACGACGTGACAGTGCGGGCGCCGGTTGCATTCGCGGGATTCGGGATCACTGCCCCGGAGTTTGGATACGACGACTACAAAGGCCTCGACGCGCGCGGCAAAGTGGTGCTCGTGTACGATCACGAACCGCAGGAATCGGATCCGAATTCTGTCTTCAACGGCGTCGGCAACACCAGGCACGCCAACGCGCGCCTCAAAGTGTTGAACGCACAGGCGCACGGAGCCGTTGCAGTGCTGCTCACGCCGGAGCCCAATCGGAAGCATCTCTCGAACGCCGAAAGGTCGGCGCGGATTCCCGGCAGCGACGCGCGTGCCCGCAGAGTACCCACGCAATCGCTGACAGACGGTGCAGTCAAGATTCCGCTGTTGACGATCAACGAGGCCGTGGTCAGCGAGTTGCTCGCGGCGTCGGGCAAAGGAGCGTCCGGCCTGCAAGGGGCGATCGATCGCGACCTCAAGCCTGCATCCATGGCGCTTGCCGGCGTCACAGCCGAGATACGACTGGTGAATGCGGAGCGGAGGCGCGGCACTTCGGCGAACGTGATGGGCGCGATCGAGGGCTCCGACCCCGCGCTGAAGAGCGAGACCATCGTCTTCAGCGCGCACTATGATCATGACGGCGCATCCGATGCCGGAGTGTTCGCCGGCGCCGACGACAACGGCTCAGGCACGGTCGGCGTCGTCGAGCTGGCGCGCGCGTTTGCATCGGCGGGGGCTACCAAGCGCACGCTGCTGTTTGCGGTGTTCGCTGCCGAAGAGCGCGGCTTGCTCGGGTCGTATTATTACGCCGCTCACCCCTTGCGCCCGCTGAAGTCGACACGCGCGGTGATCAACTTCGACATGATCGGACGCAATGAAGCGCCGAGCCGTCAGACCGAAGGCCTGATCGAGATCGCTGCGGACACATCGAACGAACTCAACCTGATCGGAACCGTGAACAGCCCGCAGTATCGGGACTTGGTCGAGTCGCACAATCGCGAGGTTGGATTGAAACTGAACTATAAGTGGGACCGCGACGCCGCGCTCAACATCTTCCAGCGCAGCGATCAGTTTCCGTTTGCGCTGCACGAGATTCCGGCAGTGTGGTGGTTTACGGGCTTCCACCCCGACTATCATCAGACCTCGGACACGGTAGAGAAGATTAACTTCGAAAAGATGGCGAAGATCGTGCGGCTGGCGTATTTGACGGGGCGCGCGCTGGGTGAGGCGCCGGACGCGCCGAGGTTTGTCGCGGCGCCCGGAAAGTAGCCACTACTTCATCGTTTCTTTCAGCCAGTCCACCATCCGGGTTTTGTACTTCTGGTGCTCGCGGACCTTCTCCCATGCGCCAATGCCGTGCGGCGCTCCGTCAACCGTGATCACTTCGCACGACGCGCCCGCCGCCCTCATCTTTTCGCACATCCTGGGCGACTGATCATAAGGCACCGCTTCATCCTTCGTGCCGTGAATCAGAAGATAAGGCGGCATGTTTCCAGACACATGATTGATGGGCGAGGCCTCGCGCAGCGCTTTCAGGCTCGTGTCGTTCAGCTCGGAAACTCCAAGAAAAGCCTGCACCGATTCCGATAACTGTTTGCTCGCCACGGCGCGAGCTTCGAAATCGTGCGGCCCGTAAAATGAGACGACGGCATTCACGCGCGAGTCAGGCTTGTTCCGCGCGCCGGCCATCGATACCAGGTGCCCCCCGGCCGATTCGCCGATCAGTGCAATCTTGTCCGGATCGACCTTGTAGCGCCGCGCGTTGCTGCGCACCCACGCGATGGCGCGCTCGACGTCCTCCACGGCGGCGGGGTACTTGGCCTGCGGCGCGAGCCGGTAGTTAATCGAGAACCACGCGAAGTCCGCCTGACTGAGCGGCTCGAACAGCGGCGGCACGAAGGTCTGCTTGTCACCGCGCGTGAAGCCGCCGCCGTGCACGATGATCGCGGCAGGGAACGGCCCGTCGCCCTCGGGGATGCTGGCATCGAGCGTCAGGGCCACATCGCCGATCTTATGGAACACCACGTCGCGCCGCGTTCCGCCTTGCACCTGCGGCTTCGGCAGAGGCTTACGCGGCAGCTTCTCTTCGCGAATCGCCGCGTGATACACGAACGACGCCATAATTGCCGAGGCCTGCATCAGATCGTTTTTCTGCAGGCGATCGTAAACATCCATGTTGGTGTGATGGGTACGCGAGGAGTATTCGAGCGGGTCCTGCACGAACTGGAATCCCGG
>JBOGMR010000319.1:0-5290 GCA_050746825.1 Bryobacteraceae bacterium
ATGCCGGCCGGCGAGTTCACCGCAAAAAAGACGCCGGGCTGGAGGACGCAGGCCGCAACCATAGCCATAATCGCGACGAAACTTTCGAGCAGCATTGAACCGTAGCCTACCGACCACGCGTGCCACTCCTTCGCGATAATCTTCGGCGTGGTCCCGGAGGAGATCAGCGAGTGGAATCCGCTAATCGCGCCGCAAGCGATCGTGATGAAACAGAATGGGAAGATTTTGCCGGCAAAAATGGGCCCGTTACCGTCGACGAAACGGGTGAATGCAGGCAGCTCAAGCTGCGGCCGGACGAAGAGAATCCCGACGCCGAGCATGAGCACTACGCCGAGCTTGACAAACGTGCTGAGGTAGTCGCGCGGCGCCAGGAGCAGCCACACGGGCAAGGCGCTGGCGAAGAATCCGTAGATAATCACCGCCATTGCCAGCGCCACCGCCGACATCGTGAACATCGGCGCCCAGTCCGGCGATTTCGCGACCCATTCGCCCGCGAAGATGCTGGCCAGCACGAGCACGAATCCGATCACGGAACATTCGAGCACTTTGCCGGGACGCCAGTATCGAAGGTAGAGTCCCATGAATACCGCGATCGGCATGGTGGCCGCGATGGTGAACGTTCCCCAAGGGCTGCCCTTGAGCGCGTTAACGACGACCAGGGCCACCACCGCGAGGAGAATGATCATGATCAGCAGCACCGTGAGCAGCGCAGTGAATCCGCCGATCTTGCCGATCTCGTCGCGAGCCATCTTGCCGAGCGACTTGCCGTCGCGGCGCATGGACGCGAACAGAATCACAAAATCCTGTACGGCGCCGCCGAGCACCGCGCCGATGATGATCCAAAGTGTGCCCGGAAGATAGCCGAACTGCGCGGCGAGCGTGGGGCCGACCAGGGGGCCGGGGCCGGCGATGGCCGCGAAGTGGTGGCCGAAGACAATCCACTTGTTGGTAGGCTCGAAATCGTGTCCATCGCGCAAGCGCTCGGCGGGAGTGGCGCGATCGTCATTCAGCGCCATCACTCGCGCGGCAACGAACTTGGCGTAAAAGCGGAATCCGATGAGATATGTGCAGGCCGCCGCGACGACCAACCAGATACTGTTGACGGGCTCGCCTCGATTGAGCGCGATCGCTCCGAGACAGAAAGCGCAACACACAGCGATCAGGCCCCAGAGGAGGCGCCCGAGAATCTTTTTCATGTACGACAGTTTTTCAGAATCGCTTGAGACCGCGCAACATGGATGCGGTGCTGCCGCCCCCGCGGGGGAGGTTTACCGAGTGGATGTTCTTCCAATCCTTGTCCATGGCGCCGATGTAGCGGAGATCTTTCTCGTCGCCCCCCATGAGGACGATGTAGTAGGAGCGCTGCGGATACCACAGCGAGCGGAAGTAGATGTCGCCTGTCATGGTATAGGAACGCTCCTCCCCTGGCTGCCCGAGCTTGTTGACGATACCGAAATAGTCGTCGCGCGAGGTGAGCTCGAGGAACGCCTGGTCGGAATTCGAAAATGCGACGCGTGCGCGCGGAACGCCCTCTCGACTCACCATCACAAGCGTGATGCACGCCACAACGCCCACCATCAGGCTGCCGACAACCAGCTTCCCGATGCGCGCTTCCGTTCCCGGTTCGAGCTTGATGCCTACAACCGGCGCAGGCTCGTTCCGGGCGGACGGCACAGAAGCTGCAACCTGGCCGACGGCAACCGGCATTTCGATCACGCGGCGCTGGTGCGGCCACACGCGGCCTGCCTTGTACTCCAGTTCTTTCGAAAGTCCGATGATGACGATGGGGTCTTCAATCGGCGTGACCTCGCCCAGAAACCGGCGTGGTATCCATAGTTCCTGCCCCGTTTTTGCGTTCACCACAAGGAGCTCCGACCAGGTCGCTTTCTGGAAAATCCACTCGTTGTGTTCGATATTCAGGATCGCCGGATAGAAAGAGAAAGGGCGGTGACCCATGTGCTCCAGCAGAGGCGGGATCGGCGGAATCGACATCTCCATCTTCATCTTAATACAGGGTCTCATTCAGGACGAATCGCGCGCAGCATCGCAGGACTTCAATCAGCAATTCGGATCCCGAGCTCCGCTGTGTCGAACAACTGGAACTCGAGTGGATTTGCCGGCTGACCGCTCACTTACGGTCGCGGCTTGGTTTCCGGCCTACGGCCTTCTTGGCCGCGGCGATCACATCGCGAGCCACCAGGCCGTACTTGTCGAGCAGTTGCTCGGGAGTCGCCGATTCGGCGTAGGTATTTTGAATGCCGACAAATTCCATCACGCACGGCCTCGTTTCGGCGACGACCTGCGCCACGCGAACCCCGAGCCCGCCGTCGACCAGGTGCTCCTCAGCGGCCACGATCGCGCCGGTCTCGGCAGCGGCGCGTGCGATCGATTCGCGATCGAGAGGCTTGATGGTATGCATGTCGAGAACGCGCGCGGAAATCCCGTCTGCTTCGAGCGCTTCGTAGGCGCGGATCGCCTCCGCAACGAGCAGCCCGGTTGCGATGATGGTCACGTCGGAACCGGTGGTCAACTCAATCGCTTCGCCGATTCGGAACCTCTGGCCGGCTTGATGCACCACGGCAGCCTTCATGCGCCCCGCTCGCACGAACACCGGGCCTTGATGCGCAGCGGCGGCGCGAATCAGAGCGGCAGTGGCGACTTCGTCCGCAGGGCAGAGCACGACGAAGCCCGGCAGGGAGCAAGCCAGGCTCAAATCCTCGATACTCATTTGCGAGGGGCCGTCTTCGCCGATCGAAATCCCACTGTGCGTTCCGGCCACCTTCAGGTTCACGCCGGGGTACGCGACGGTCACGCGCAATTGTTCGAAGCCCTTGTTCATCGCGAATGCGGAGAAGCTCGACACAAAGGGGATTTTTCCCGCGGCGGCCAGACCCGCGCCGATCGAGATCATGTTGGCTTCGGCGATTCCGCAGGAGAAAAATCTTTCGGGGAATTCCTTGGCAAACAAATGAGTGTACGTCGACTTCGACAAGTCGGCGTCGCAAACGACGATGTTTCGGTTCTCGCGTCCCAGCGCGACGAGCTCTTTGCCGAACGCCTCCCGCGTCGCCATTCCCATCTTCAGATCAAATTTGATCCTGGCCGGAATCATTGGAGCTCCTCAAGCGCGGCCTTCACCTCCGCCGGACTCGGCGCCGTGCCATGAAACTTGGGGTTGTTCTCCATGAAGGATACGCCCTTGCCTTTGATCGTGTGCGCAACGATCGCGGTTGGCTTGCCCTTGGTTGCGGCGGCCTCCGCCAGCGCCGTGCGCACCGACGGCCAATCGTGACCGTCGATCTCGATCGTGTGCCAGCCGAACGCGCGCCACTTGGCCGCGAGCGGCTCCACTTCCATGATGTCCTTCACAAATCCATCCAGTTGGATCTTGTTGTAATCGACGATCGCGCAGATGTTGTCCACCTGGTGGTACGCGCCGAACATAGCAGCTTCCCAGACCTGGCCTTCCTGGATTTCACCGTCACCCATCATCACGTAAGTGCGCGAAGGGCTGCCATCCAGCCGCGCGGCGAGCGCCATTCCCAACCCGAGCGACAAGCCGACGCCAAGCGATCCGGTCGAGCCTTCGAGCGCTGGAATGAATCGCTTGTCGGGATGGCCTTGGTAGATCGAGCCGAGCTTCCGCAGCGTGTTGAGCTGATCTTTCGGCGTGTAGCCTGCTTCGGCGAGCATGCAGTAAAGGACGGGCGCGGCGTGTCCTTTGGACAGAATGAACCGGTCACGATCAGGCCAGGCCGGGTTCGCCGGATCGTGGCGCATCACGTCAAAGAACAGCGTCGTCAGAATCTCGACGGCCGAGAGCGAACCGCCCGGGTGTCCCGATTTCGCTTCCCCAATCATGACGACGATCTCGCGCCGGACACGTTTCGCGATGGCCTGAAGATCGGCCATTTGGTGGGTTTGGGTCATGAGGGGATAAAAAGAGATTTTAGCATTATCCGCGCCAGTCGTGCCTCAGGACAGCGGCGGTTACTGAGCCGCGCGCCGGCAAGCGTCTTGGAACTAATGAATGGTGCGGGTCTTGCGGTTCATGTAGTCCATCAGGAGGTACTGGCCGAGTGTGTACGGCGTCGTGAAGTACGCTTTGCCGCGGCACATCCCGGTGACCTTCTGAACGAAGTTAACCAGTCCATAGTCGCTCGCGAGCATGAAGGTGTTGATGAGGATGCCCTGCTTCTTGCAGCGGTTGACTTCTTCAAGCGTGCGGCTGATGACGAGCGGATCGAGCCCGAAGGCATTGCGGTACATCCGGCCATCCTCGAGCGTGAGTGCCGAAGGCTTGCCGTCGGTGATCATGATGATCTGCCGCATGTCCTTCTTTTCCTGGAGGAGAATGCGCTGCGCGAGGATGAGGCCATCGCGCGTGTTGGTGTAATACGGACCGACCTGAACGCGCGCGAGCTGGCTCAGTGCAAGCTCTTCGGCGGAATCGTGGAACAGGACGCAACGGAGGCTGTCACCGGGGTATTGCGTGCGGATCAAATGAGCGAGCGCCAGCGCTACCTTCTTGGCCGGCGTGAAGCGGTCCTCGCCGTACAGGATCATGCTGTGGCTGCAGTCGAGCATCAGCACCGTGGCGCAGGAGCTCTGGTATTCGGACTGGTGGACATACAGATCGGAGTACTCGAGATCGATGGGCACCTTGAGGCCGCCGCGCTTGACGGCCGAGAACAGCGTTTCAGGAATATCGAGGTTGAGCGTGTCGCCGAATTCGTAAGGCTTGGAAGACCCGGATGACTCGATGCCGGTCGCGAGGTCGCGCGTATCGTGGCGGCCGAAGCTGGATTTCCCGAGCGAGCCCAGCAGGTCCTTGAGAGTCTTGAATCCGAGGAAGTCGAGCGACTTGTCCGTCACCTCGAACTTCACCTTCGAAGGTGGAGCGTTGCCTGCGGCGGGACCCGGTTGCTGGCGCTCGCCGGGTTCAGGCGCAGAGATGTATCCCTCGTCGATCATTTTCTGGATGAGGTTGTCGAGAAGCGCTTCGAGTTTCTCCGGCGACAGACTCTGGAGCTGCTCCATCATCTGCTGGAGATTCTCGTCGCTGAAGAGCTGGCCTTGCTCGAGGGCCTGTTGGATGGCGCGCTTGAGATCCTCGAGGTTATGCTCGTTCATTTCGCCGAACTGCGTGTACTGCGTGTGGAAACCGCTCTGGAGGAGGTAATCAGCGAGGGCGCGGAGAAGACTTTCGGCATCGATACCGAGGTCTTCGCCGGCGTAACGGGAATAGCGGATCCACTTCATAGGCGTCGGAAAAACCGCTCCTTTACGG
>JBOGMR010000320.1:0-3825 GCA_050746825.1 Bryobacteraceae bacterium
CCTGATGCACAGCGTGAAGACGGGGGAGGTCGCCTTTGACAATTTGTACGGGAAGCACACCTGGACTGGTTCGCCGAAAACCCCGGACCGGCGGAGCTCTTCAACGGGCTGATGGATGAAATCACAAGCCAGGAGACCCGCGCAGTGGTGGCTGGCTATGACTTCAGCCAAGCCAAGAACGTCGTCGACATTTGCGGCGGGCGGGGGGTATTGCTGGCGGCAGCGCTGGACCGCAACACCCAGGCTCGCGGCATTCTTTTCGATCTGCCGCACGTGATTGATGCGGCGAGAAAGACCTTCAACGCCAGCCTGACCCGGCGCATCGAGTTTGCGCCAGGCGACTTCTTCAAGGTGGCGCCCGGCGGCGGCGACGTGTATCTGCTCAAGAACATCATCCATGACTGGAACGACGCGCATTCTCGCGAGATTCTGAACGCTGTGCATCGGGCCATGAAGGGCCAGGGACGGCTGGTACTGGTGGAGCAAATCGTATGCGAGCCCAACCGGCCCTGCCAGGCGAAGATGGGGGACATCCAGATGATGGTGCGCAATGGCGGCAGAAACCGAACCGAAAAGGAATACCGCGCGCTGCTGGGCGCCAGCAAGTTCGAACTGACGCGCGTGATCCCGACGACGGGGCCCAGTCTTCTCGAAGCCATACCGCGCGTCTAGTTCAGGGTTCCAAGAATAGCCAGCATATGTCGAACCGCCCCACCGGGGGTTCGGCGCAGGATTCGGTTGGTGTAATCCCTTGACGACCGGAAAATTGCATCATCCGGAACGGAAAGCGGTGTTCACAACAGCAAAAACCAGAGGGCCGGCCACTACGCCGCGCGAATGGAGAATCAACAGGGATTTGGTCGGGGCGAGTGGATTCGAACCACCGGCCTCCTGGTCCCGAACCAGGCGCTCTAGCCAGGCTGAGCCACGCCCCGACGTCCGGATGGAAACACCTTCACTATAGCACGGCGCCCTACTTCCCCGCTCGTGAAAGGATTCGCCTCGACGCGGCATTTTGTCACTGCCGTGGCCTCGCGCCACGCAGAAAGGACCCTCGAAATGAAACGGATTGGAATCGCGCTCATGTTGTCCGCGGCTGCCGCGATGGTCTTCGCCGGCGCAACGCGCACGGAAGATCCCGCGACCGGCGCGGTGGAAAAGGGACTTCGATGGCTCGTCTCGGTGCAGGGCCGTGACGGGGGCTGGGGGCAAGATGGAGGCGAGACGCCGTTTGTCCGCGCCGGCGAACGCCTCGAGACCTCCGGTAACGACGTCGCCAACACGGCGGTCGCTTTGCAAGCGCTGCTGCACTCCGGCCACACGCCGACACAGGGCGAATACCGGGCTGCGGTGCGGCGCGCCACAGAGTTTCTCCTCCGCCAGATCGAGAGCAGCCCCGAGCAAGGGCTTGCCGTCACAAGCATGACCGGCACCCAGATACAGCGCAAGCTGGGGCCGTACATCGACACATTCCTCAGCTCACGCGTGCTGTCCGAGCTCGACGGCAACATGGGCGATACGGCGCTCAACGCGCGAGTGCGCCAGGCGCTGCAGAAGTGCGTGCGCAAGATCGAAACCAATCAGCAGCGCGACGGAAGCTGGAATATCTCGGGCGGCTGGGCTCCGATTCTCGGGACATCGATCGCGTCGCGCAGCCTGTATGACGCGCAGAAGAAGGGCGTGAAAGTTGACCAAGCCGTCATGGCGCGAGTCGACGAGTACACCAAGAGGAGCGCCGCAGAGCCGGTGGCGGCGCCGGGCGGCGCCCGCGCCATGGGCTCGGCTGCATCCGCTGACGCCGGTGTCTCCCTTTACAAGGGCGCCCAGAACCTCGAGCAGATGACTCGCACCGAAAAGGACCGCCGCGCCAACGCCAGCGAAATCCGTAAGGTTGTGGGTTCGCTCAACGATTCCCGCTTCGTCAACGGCTTCGGATCGATGGGCGGCGAGGAGTTCTTCTCGTATCTCAACATCAGCGACAGCCTGCACCGCACCGGCGGCGAGGAGTGGAACAAATGGAATAGCCAGATCAAGGTTCGACTCGCTCGCTTGCAGAACAACGACGGCACGTGGGCCGGGCATCACTGCATCACGGGACGAGTGGCGGTCACGAGCGCAGCGGTCCTGACGCTGCGAGCCGAACACGATCCGCTCGACGGCAACTTCAAGAAGGCAGCTCTCAAGCCATGAAGGTCACGCGCCGCGCGCTGTTCGCGCTGGCGTGTTCGAGCTGTGCGTCGAAGCCGCGCTCGCCCGCTACACTCCGCGGGAGTCTCGAGCGCGGCATCGAATGGCTCTGGCGCGCACAGTCCCGCGACGGCGGATGGCATAGCGCAACGTACGGCCTGCTCGAGTCGGGTCAGTCGCTCACGCCGTTCGTGTTGGGCGCGCTGCTTGACGGTTCGCCGAAGCGCACGTCCGGCGTGAGCACTGCCCTCGATTTCATTCGGCGCCACACGGCGGCGAATGGAGCGCTCGGCCTCAGCGATCCCCTGCTGTCTGATTACCCGTGCTACTCTACCGCGCTTACGGCGGTCGCCCTGAAGCGAGCCGGCGCTGACCCGGCTCGGATGATCGCCTGGCTTCGCACGCAACAGTTTGGCGACGAGAACGGCTGGCGGCGCGACGACGCTCCGTACGGCGCGTGGGGTATGGGCGGCGAACCACGGACCCCGCCCAATCCGGGCCATGTCGATCTCTCGATGACACGTCACGTTCTTCAGGCTCTCACGGCCGCGGGGGTTGCTCCGTCCGACCCCGCAATGACTCGCGCCAGGGTGTTTCTCGGGCGTTGCCAAAACGCGGACGGCGGTTTCTGTTTTTCAACCGTGGTCCTGGACGCGAACAAGGCCGGCTCCGACGGCGGCCGCTTTCGCAGCTACGGCACCGCCACCGCGGACGGCATCCTCGCGCTGCTCGCGACGGGCGCTGCGAACCATGACCCGCGCGTTCAATCCGCGCAGCGATGGCTCCTGGCTCATCACCTGCCCGATCGCGCTCCGGGGTTCATCGGTGACGCCTACCGCCGCTGGCCGGCCGGTCTGCGCTACTACTATGCCTCCGCCAGCAGTGCGGCGCTTCGCCGGCTCAGCCTCGCGCAAAACGATGCGCAAGCCGATGACATGGTGCGCACGCAGCGCCCGGACGGAAGCTGGCGCAACTCTGAAAGCCTGGTGAAGGAGGATGACCCGCTCATCGCCACCGTCTTTGCAGTCCAGGCTCTGGCGGCCGGCGGTGGCTCATCGTAGCGGTTTTTTCCGCACCTTGTGCTACGATGGATTTAATGGCCTTTTCTCCGCGACGGGCTGGAGTGTATGTATAAAGCTTTCTTCGGTTTAACGGCGAATCCGTTCAACCTCAGCCCAGATCCCAGCTTCCTGTTCCGAAGCACTCAGCACGAAGAAGCGCTGGCCAATCTGATTTACGGCGTCCAGAGCCGCAAGGGGTTCATTGTGCTGTCCGGCGAGGTGGGTACCGGCAAGACGATGATGCTCGAGTGCCTCAAGAATTTCCTGGCCGCTCAGCAGGTCGAGTTCGCATACATCTTTAATTCCCGCCTCACGGTCGAGCAGTTCTTCGAAATGATCGCGTACGACCTCAACTTGAGCTGCGCGCGCGATTCAAAGACCGAGGTGCTGTTCGCGCTCAACCACCTTCTGATCGAGCGCTCGGTGCAGGGACGGATCACGACTCTAATCGTCGACGAGGCGCAGAATCTCGACTGGAACGTGCTCGAAGAGATCCGGATGCTCGGCAATCTGGAGAACCGTCGCGGCAAACTGCTGCAGGTCGTGCTCGCCGGCCAGCCCGAGCTCGACCGCAAGC
>JBOGMR010000321.1:0-2279 GCA_050746825.1 Bryobacteraceae bacterium
GCGCTACATCTTCACCGGCGAAGAGCCCCAATCGAACAATTGGCGCGCCGAGCTCGCCCGCATTCTCACCAGCGACAAACAATTTGCGCGCGCCACGGTCAACTATCTCTGGGCGCACTTCTTCACGCGCGGCATCGTCGATCCGCCCGACGGATGGGATCCGCGCCGCGTCGATCCCAACGATCCGCCGCCCGCGCCCTGGCCGATGCAGGCCAGTCACCCGCAGTTGCTCGATGCGCTCGCCGACGAATTCGTCGCCGGCAATTTCAGCCTGCGGCGCATCATGAAGCTCATCGCCGAATCGAACGCGTATCAGCTTTCGAGCCGCTATCCCGGCCAGTGGCGTTCGCAGTACACGCTGTATTTCGCGAAACACTTTCCGCGCCGCCTCGCCGCCGAAGAGATCTACGATGCCGTAGTGACCGCCACCCAGACCGTCACGCCGATGTACGTACAAGGTCTTGCCGAGCCCCTTTTCTACGCGACGCAGCTTCCCGATCCGACCGAGCCGCGCAGCAACGGATCCATCCGCACGTTCCTCACCAACTTCGGACGCGGCGACTGGGTCCTGACTCCGCGCAAGTCGACGCCCGGTGTCCTGCAGGTCCTGTTCATGATGAATGACTTCTCGGTCAACATCCGCACCTTCCCGATGGACACGCAAAACGCCGGCAGCCGCGTCTCGCGCATCGTCCAATCCTCGATGACCGAGGACGAAGGCATTCGCCAGCTTTTCCTGTCGACGCTGAGCCGCTATCCGGCCGAGGCCGAGCTGGCCACCATGCGCTCTCTGCGGAGCGGGCGCCGCGACGAGTTTCTGAGCGATATCCAGTGGTCGCTGCTCAACAAGCTCGACTTCATCTTCAATTACTGAGGACGACGTTATGAGATTCCTTCAACAACGAAATCGCCTGACCCGCCGCGAGCTCATCGCCGGTGCGGCCGCAGCGCCGTTCGCCGTCCTGGCCCGCCGCGGCGACGCGCAGATCTCGGTGCAGAACGTTCGCGCCGCGAACACCGCACGCGCCTGCATCTTCATCAACCTGCGCGGCGCGCCGAGCCACCTCGACACCTTCGACGTCAAAGACGCTCCATGGAATCCGGCCGGCGCCGACATCCGGCCCACCGCCGCCGGCTTCCTCCTCTCGCGCGCCGTGTTCCCCGAGATGTTCAAGCTCGCCGGCGATATGGTGATTCTGCGCTCCGTCACGAGTTGGGAAGCGGCGCATGATCGCGGCCAGTTCTACCTGCAGACCGCGCACCCTTCGAACCCCGCTTTCGCCGCCGAGACTCCGGGCATCGGCGCCATTATCGGCCTCGAGCGCGCATCGGCCGGTCCGCTGCCGCCCTTCCTCGCCTTCAACAACCAGACGCCGCAGGGCGCAACCTTCCTCGGCGGGAGATTCGACCCGCTGACACCCGGCGTGAACCGCGCCGGCATTGGCACGCTGCAGCATAACTTCTATGGAGCGCAGAGCCAGCCCCGCTTCGAGCAGAAATATAAGCTGCTTCGCGCGCTCGACGAGCCCGTCAGGACGAACTACCCGGATGAAGTGATGTCGGCTCATGCCGCCTATTACGATTCTGCGCGCAGCCTCATGTACAACAGCGCCATCGCGTCCGTCTTCCAGTACACCGCCGACGACGAGGGCCGCTATGGAAACACGCCGGTCGGACGCGGCGCCATCGTCGCGCGCAACGCCGTCCGCGCCAAGAACGGCGCGGTCTTCATCACCGTCGTGCAGGACGGTTGGGACACGCACCAGAACATGTGGGATCGCACCTACACGCCCAACATCTACCAGCTTGGCGGCGATCTCGATCGCGCCGCCGGCGCGCTCGTCACCGACCTGAAAACCTCCGGCGATTTCGCGCAGACGCTCATTGTGATCATGGGCGAGTTCGGCCGAACCCCCGGCCCGCTCAACGCGCGCTTGGGCCGCGATCACCACAAGGACGCCATGAGCGTCGTCATGCTCGGCGGCGGCATCCGCGGCGGCCGCGTCATCGGCGCTACCGACGCCAACGGAGCCAAAGTCGTCGAGCCCGGCTGGAGCGCCAATCGATCCATCTACATGGAAGACATCGCCGCCACCGTCTACTCCGCACTCGGCATCAACTGGACCAAATCCATCATCGACACCCCGTCCGGCCGCCGCTTCGAGTACATCCCCTACGCCGACCAGGGCCAATACCTGCCCGTCGCCGAGGTCTTCGCATGAGATCCAACGTGGCGCAGGCACTCGTGCCTGCCGCGCCGGGACTCGTCCCGGCGCTTG
>JBOGMR010000322.1:0-10894 GCA_050746825.1 Bryobacteraceae bacterium
GCTCTGACGCGTAATGTCGATGAAGACCGGCAGACCTTGCGGCGTGATACTGTCCTTGCGGAACAGCGTCGCGCCTTCGCGCATCAGGTTGACGACGAACAGGTCCTCCTTGCCATCGCCGTCCGCATCGTCCACGGCGACTCCCATGCCAGCTTTTGCAAGGCCGTCCTCGCTGTAGGCGGCGCCGGACTCGATTCCGGCTTCCTTGAACGTGCCATTCCGCTGATTGATCCAGATGTGATTCTGAGCGGTGTCGTTCGCGACGAACAGGTCGGGCCAGCCGTCGTCGTTGAGGTCCGCCGCGGCCACGCCGAGGCCGGGACCGAGAGCGCGATTGATGCCGGACCTGCCGGTGACGTCGGTAAACTTGCCGCCGCCGTCGTTGTGGTAGAGGCGCGCGGATACCGGTGAGTAGACGCGGGGGGTGCAGTAGTCGGGCTCTCCCGTCGGCGCCTGACACGACTTGTTCGCGGCCTCTGAGAAATTCACGTAGCTGAGGATTACCAGATCGAGCCGGCCGTCGCGGTCGTAGTCAAAGAACGCCCCACTAGTGGACCATACGCCCGGCGGCTGCGGAAATGCCACCGGTGCGAAAGTGCCGTCGCCGCGATTGCGGTAAAGCGCACGCGCGTTGTAGCCGGTGACCAGAAGGTCTGTAAAGCCGTCGTTGTTGTAATCGCCCGCCGCCACACCCATGCCGTATCCACGGAACGAAATTTCCGACTGCGAGGTGACATCGGTGAAGCGGAGCGTTCCGCTTGGAACGAACTCGTTGCGGAACAGCTTGCTTTCGCCGATGCTTTGCACGCAGAAGACGTCGAGATCGCCGTCATTGTCGTAGTCGAGGACGGCCACGCCCGCGCCCATGATCTCGGTCATGTAAAACTTGCCGGATGCACCGCTTTGGTGGGTGAAATGGAGACCGGTTTCCAGCTCGCGGAACAGCTCCGGCATTCCGCTCTGCCTGGTTTGCTTACTGGCGCCGCAACCGGCGAGCAACAAAGTGATTCCGAGCCAGCGCCTCATTGCTTCAGCCGCGCCAGATCGCGCTCGATCGATGCGGCTAGCGACGATTGCCCGCGCGCGATCGCTTTTTCACGTGCGGCGGCTAGGGTGGACCGGGCGCCGTCGCGGTTGCCGGCGCGCGCTTCGGTAGCGCCCAGTGCGTAGAGATAAGTTGGCGTCGATTCGTCATCCACGGCAACCGTTCGCTGAAACTGCGCGATCGCTTGCGCGAACTGCCGCTGATTGGCGTAGATGCGGCCCAAGTGAAACCGTGCGAGCCGGAAGCCCGGCTGGAGTTCGATGGCTTTTTCGAAATGCTTCGCCGCTCCGCTGAGGTTGCCCTGCTCCTCGAGCAAGGTTGCGAGGTTACTGTGGGCCTCGGCGTATCCGGGATTGATTGCCAGCGCTTTCGAGAACGCCGCCTGCGCTTCGGAGCGCCGCTTGGCCTGATAACAAAGAACGCCAAAATTGTAGTGGGCTTCCTGTGCGTTGGGGTTGAGCGCGATCGCCCGCTCGTAGTGCTCCTCCGCCTTTGCACTCGCACCGAGGCGGCCGTAGAGCGCGATGAGATTGACGTGCGCCTGCGTGAGCCTGGGGTCGAGGTCGAGAGCCTTCAAGTTCAGATCGGCAGCCGCAGTTAGCTGGCCCTCCGCTTCGAGATTCGCGGCTTCGCTCAACAGGCGGCCCGGACCTTGATTGAGGGCGCGGACGGCCGCAAGGCGCGGATCGTCGACGCGGGGCGCGCTGGTCATGAAGGCCGGATACGCGGCCATCAGGCGCTCGGCGCCGGCCGTACGGCCGGTGCGCTGATAATGCTGCGCGAGCGCGAACATCGCCGCGCCGTATTGCGGGAATGCGGCTAGCGCTTTT
This sequence comes from Bryobacteraceae bacterium, assembly GCA_050746825.1. Classification (GTDB taxonomy): domain Bacteria; phylum Acidobacteriota; class Terriglobia; order Bryobacterales; family Bryobacteraceae; genus JBOGMR01. Next base: position 1,876 of record JBOGMR010000322.1, read on the forward strand.
TCGTAATAGGCGGGGTCACTTGCGGCGCGGCCATACCCGAAGAGGGCCGCGGGGTGATCGAGGCCGCGGTAGACGGCGCGAGCGCCTTCCGAGTCGCCCGAGGCAAGAAGCACCTCGCCCAGCCTAAGCTTCGCGGGCAGGTCGTCGCGGAGACGTAAGGCGCTGCGAAGGGCGCCGGCTGCATCGGCGCCATCCGAAACCAGGCCGGTGTAGTACAGCCAGTCGAAGCTCTTCGGATCGAGCAGGGACGCGCGACGGTAGCAGGCGCGGGCGGCGGCGAGTTGATCGTGCGCGTGGAGAACCATGCCGAGCCGCCCGACGCGACTGGCGTCGTTGGGGTGAGCCCTTGCGCCAGCGAGCGCTGTTTCGACGGCTTGGCGAATCGCCGGCAGGAAGGACGCCGTGGAAACTTCCGGCAGCGGCGGTAGAGAGCGCGAGCAGGCGCACAGGAGCAACAGCAGCGCCAGAGTACGGTGGACCGAGCCGCTCATACAGCCATTCTAAGGAGGATGAGCCGCTGACGCGCAACTGCCCTGGGCTTGCGAAACCGCCTGCCCAGCTTGAACGTGACTCAGGCCCGTGCGCCCAGGGCTTCCAGCACCCGCGCCGGTGTAAACGGAACTCGCCGGATGCGCGCTCCGGTCGCATCAAACACCGCATTGGCAATTGCGGCCGCGACCACAGTGATGGTGCATTCACCCGCGCCCATGTGCTCCTCGTCCGGCCGGTTGATCAAGACAGTCTCCACCACCGGAAGGAACTCGCCAAAGTGATACACGGGATAGGAGCGCCAGTCCACCGATCTGATCGATTTGTCGATCCACCGCACTTCCTCGCGCAAGGCTCTGCTCATGCCCTGGAGCGCGCCGCCTTCCATCTGATTCCGCATTCCATCGGGGTTCGAAACCGGTCCGGAATCCTGGCTGGCAACCAGCCGTTTCACCACGATATTTCCGGTGGCCTGATCCACTTCGACTTCCGCCACCAGCGCACAATATCCGTTGTCTCCTTCGTACAGCACCAGGCCGATCCCGCGGCCCGTCACAACGCCTGTCCGCGCGTTTCCCGGCTTAGGAGAAGGGCGCGTGTCCCACTTATAGCCGTTGGCCGCGGCGTTTAGCACGTCGATCATCCGAGGATCGCTCAAATGGCGTAGACGATATTGGACAGGATCGGCCCTGACGGCCGCAGCCACTTCGTCGATGAAGCTCTCGTGCGCAAACGTGTTCTGCAGTCTGTTAGGGGAGCGCAGCGGCCCTGTGAAGAAAGGCGATGCGACCGTCCGCACCAGTACGCGTTCGGTCGTGATGTTCCCGGTGCCCTGCGATCTTCCGCCGACCACCCCAGCGCCATAGGAAGAAGCGGAGTTGCCGCCGTTATTAAAATTGTTAGGCGGCGTGGCCGCGGCAGGGACCAGCGCCGGCGTCGGGAATCCCGCGAGCGCGCCCGTCACGATGTTGCCCGGCGTTGTCGCATTCGGACGATTCCCCTTGGTGAGCGACCAGCTCTCGTGATCCCACGCGACGATCTGCCCTTTGTCATCCACGCCCGCTCGAAGATCCACGATGAACGCGGGCCCGTAGTGATCGGCCGCCGCCAGCTCGTCCCGGCGCGAAAGCTGCACGCGCACAGGCTTACCGATGGCCTGCGACATCAGGGCTGCATCGTATGAAACGGTGTCCGCTCCGTTCAGTCCATAGCAGCCGGATCCCTCCACGAAAATCACCTGCACATTTTCGCGCGGAATCCCGAGCAGCATGGCGGCGCTGTCCCGCTGAGGATAAACACCCTGTGTGGCCGACCAGATCCTCGCCCTGGCCTGCGAACCCTGGCCCCAAACATCGGCGACCGCGCAGGAGGTGCCGATGGAACCGTGGACCTGATACGGATGATAATAAGTCGCGCTGACTTGCCGGGCGGCCGAGCGAAGCGTCTGGTCCATATCCCCTGACAGCACCGTGTAGGAGTTGCGCGACGGCTGCTTTTTCATGAAATCGAAAAGCTCGTCCTGCGTCGGCATGGCCGCGCCGTCTGACCACGTCACTTGCAATGCTGCCGCCGCCTGAACCGCCTGCCACTCCTTATCCGCGACCACTCCCACGAAGTCGTTCTTTACAACGACCCGGACGTTTCCCGGAAGTCCCCGGACGGAGTTCTCATCCACCCGGACCACTTTGGCGCCGATGGCCGGCGGCCGGACCACTTTTCCATGGAACATCCCCGGCAGCCGGATATTCTGGACGTACTCGAACCCTCCGAAAACTTTGGCGGGAAGGTCACTGCGCTTCACCGACGTTCCGAGAATCGTGTACTGCTTCGGGTCTTTCGGTTTGGCGTTGGCGTTCAGAGTAAGATTGAGCTTCTTTCCGCCAACCAACTGACCGTAGCTTCTCCGCCGCGCCGCATCCGTTCGTACCGAGATCACACCGTCGCGGACAGTGAGCTGATCCACCGGCGCATTCAGCTCCTTCGAAGCAAGCTCGAACAGCGCTTCGCGCGCAGTGGCCAGCGCCTGCCGCAAGCCGTTGGGACCGAACTCGGCGGGATGCGACTGGCTGCCGGAAGTGACGCCCTGATCGGGAGTCAGGCCGGTCTCGCAATAAATGAGGTAGACGCGCCAGAGCGGCACGTTCAGCTCTTCGGCCACTAACTGGTATTGGACGGTGGCAAAACCTTGTCCGAATTCGCACTTCCCGGAGTAGGCCGTGATGGTCTCGTCCGCTCCGATGGCGACCCAGGAATCAACCTGGTTCAGCGGAACCGTCCCGGGCGCCGGGGTCTGTGCCGCCAGCTTGCTGATTTCACCAGCCGTGCTGAAGGTGACGATCAGAGAGCCAGCCCCTTTCAGGAAGCCGCGCCGCGAGAATCCCGCCTTGTCCAGCGCGGCGAGCGCGTCGGGAGTCATAGGCGTAGTCATGCTCTCACCCCCCTCGCGTAACGGACCAGCGCCTTCATCATGCGGGCGTGCGCGTGGCACCGGCAGAGCAGCCCATCCAAGGCCTGTGATATCTGGGCCTCCGTCGCTCTCGGGTTCTGATCGATGAACGCTTTGCCGTACAGCATAGGGCCACTGATGCAATACCCGCACTGCAAAGCCTGCTCTTCGATGAACGCGAGCTGGAGAGGATGAGGATTCTCGGGTGTGCCCAGACCCTCGATGGTGGTCACCTTTTTGCCTTGCGCTTCGGATGTTGGGAACTGGCACGAGCGAATCGGTTCGCCCTCCACCAGGACCGTACAGGATCCGCATTGCGAGAGGCCGCAACCGAACTTCGGTCCGTTGAGGCGAAGATCCTCGGTGAGTACGTACAGGAGCGGAGTGTCGGGATCGACATCCACGGAATAAGGACGGCCGTTGACCGTCAAGCTGACTGCAGCCATCGGTTGCCTCCTAGCAACGGGGAGCTCGTCGCGCGCTATTGCAGTTGCTGGCCTTCGCCGCGACGCCTTCGGCGTTCACCAACAGACGTTGGGAGAATCATACGTCCGCGCTCTGAGGAGGTCAAGGGCCATGAGGGTCGCAAGGGCGGCGGCTGGCTCGTTACGTTTGTAAACTTTTGGGGTGGCCGCTACTCAATTGCGAGGGAAAACAGCGCGTGTCCCGCCGCGACAGCCACGTACTGCCTGCCGCCGCTGAGATAGCTGATCGGATTGGCGAGTGCGGGTCCGCCCGCCAGGAATCGCCACAGGGGCTTGCCCGTCTTCGAGTCCAGCGCGAAGAGATATCCTTCGCTGGCGCCGCCGAACACGAGCCCCGATGCCGTCGACATGACGCCGCCCCACGGCGGCGAGTGCAGCCGGAATTCCCAGAGCTGTTCCCCGGTCTCCGCGCGAAGCGCCTTCACCGCGCCGGATGGTTCGACGCCGGGAATCCCGCGCGGCCCGCCTCCGCCGAAAAAGCGGCCCACCTGATATTTGTCCGCCGCTACGTGAAACGTCGTCCCTTCCTCGCGCACCCCGACGAAGAACGTGCCGGTGGCTGGATCGTACGCCTGGCTGAACCAATTTGTCCCTCCGTGGAAGCCCGGATAGATGACGGCGCCTTCGAGCGTCGGCTCGCTGTTCGGCAGGCGAATCGGTCTTCCGTTCGCATCGAAACCTTTCGCCCAGGTCTGCTTTGCGAAGGGCGTGGCGCGCAGAAACTTTCCGCTTCCGCGATCGAGCACGTAGTAAAACCCATTGCGATTCGCGACTCCGATCAGGTTTCGCCCTCCGGCGCTGAAAAGAATCGGCGTGTGATTCGAATCCCAGTCGTGCGTGTCGTGCGGCGTGAATTGAAAATGCCACCTGAGCTTCCCAGTGGCCGCGTCAATCGCAACCAGCGAGTCCGAGTACAAATTGTCCCCGCGCCGCATCGCGCCGTTGTAATCCGGCCCCGGATTGCCCGTGCCCCAGAAAACGACATTGAGCTCCGGATCATAAGAGCCGGTGACCCAGGTGGCCGCCGACCCGGTTTTCCAGCTTTGTCCCTCCCAGGTTTCGTGGCCCGGTTCGCCTGGGCCGGGAATGGTCCAGAACCGCCACAGGCGTTTGCCGGTCTTGGGATCGAAGGCGTCAAGGAAGCCGCGGATTCCGTACTCGCCGCCGGCCACTCCGGTGATGATGCGATCGCGCAACGCGAGCGGCGCGCCCGTGATCGAGTGTCCGTGGCGATATTCGGCGACCTCGACGTCCCAGCGCACGCGGCCGGTTTTGGCATCGAGCGCGACCAGGTGCGCGTCGATCGTCCCGAGGAATACGGCATCGTCCAGGAGCGCCACGCCGCGGTTAACCTGCCCACAGCAGGCGATGGCGTCGCGCGGGATGTTTCGTCGATACGCCCACAACGGGCGGCCCGTTCGCACATCGAGCGCGACGACGTTGCTCGGAGGCTCGGAGACGTACATGATGCCGTCGGCCACGATCGGCGTGGTTTGAAACTGGTTGAGATCGTTGATCTGGTGGATCCAGGCTGGCCTAAGGCGATGCACATTCGCCGGCGTGATTTGCCGTAGCGGCGAATGCCGGTGGCCCTGGTAGGTGCGCGAATACGTCAGCCAGCTTCCGGGCTCGGCGTCGGCCTTGATGATCCTTTCGTACGAAACCTGAGCGGACAGCGGAAGCGCGAGGGCAAGCGTGGCGAAGGCGCTCGCGCCTGCGCGACGAAAGCTCATCGCCCACCTCGCAGCGAAGCCAGATACGCCACCACATCCGCAAGCTCACTCTCGCTCAACACGCCCTGGTACGACGGCATCGGCGACTTCCCCCAATCGCGATGAAACTCCTTGAGCGTACCCTTATCGAAACTATGCACGCGCTCGTTCAGATCGCGAAGCTGGATCGTGAACGTATCTTCGTTCAGCCTCACTCCAGTGATGCTGCGGCCATCCGCCGTGACGACGCGAATCTGCAGGAAGCTGTCGGGGATGGGCGTGATACGGCGATACACAGTAAAGTTATCCGGCACCGACGCCTCCGGCTTGAGCAGCGATTCGCGCAGAAACGCCCCGCTGCGCCTCGCACCGGAGGTCGAGAGATCCGGCCCGATGCTGCCGCCGTAGCCGTTGATCGTGTGGCAACGTGCGCAGTTCCCCTTGCCGGCGAAAATCTCGCGTCCTCGAGCGGCGTTTCCCGCAGCGCCGGCAGGCGCCGTCCGGCCGAGACGCCGCACATAGCCAACCAAAGACCGCGCCTCATCTTCACTCACGCGTGAACCGGGCATCTCAGTGCCTGGGATACCGAAGCGGATCATCGCGTTGAGCGCTGCATCGTCTGGTGCGCGCGAAAGGCGCTGCACCGCCAGATCTGGTCCTTTGCCGCCCTCGCCTTTCATGCCATGACAGGGGGCGCAGTGGGCGACAAAAAGCTTCTCGGCGGGCTGAGCGAAGGCGGGATCGAGACAAACGAGCAGCAGGAGGGCGCGATACGAAGGTCGAGCGAGCGCGGTCACAGCTTGCGGCGCCACACGATGCGGCCCGCGACAATGGCCGCGACCGGACCGCCTCGGAAAATCTTGCCGTGAAACGGCGAGTTGCGGCTCTTCGATTCGGACCGGTCGACGTCGTAGGTCCACTCGAAGTCCGTGCCGAAAATCGTCACATCCGCGGGCGCGCCCGCGGCGAGTGTGCCGCGGCTCAGGCGCAGCACACGCTCCGGCCCGGTGGTGAAAAGCTCGACCATGCGGCGGACAGAAATGCGGCCGGAGTGCACGAGGTGTTCGAGCGTGACGCCGATCGCTGTCTCGAGGCCGAGAATTCCGAACGGGCATTTTTCGAACTCCTGCATCTTCTCGCTGCCGGGGTGCGGCGCATGATCGGTGGCGATCACATCGATCGCGCCCGACACGACGCCCTCGATCACCGCGCCGGTGTCGCAGGCCGTGCGCAGGGGCGGCTTCATCTTGAAATGGCTGTCGTAAGCAGTCAGACGCTCGTCTGTGAGGGCAAAATGGTGCGGCGTCGCTTCGGCCGTCACTGCGATGCCAAGTTTACGGGCATGCGCGACCATGGCGACCGAGTTGCGGGCCGAGATGTGCGCGACGTGGTAGCGCGCGCCAGTGGTCTGGGCGAGCAGAATATCGCGCGCCACCATCACGTCCTCCGAACTCGCGGGAATCCCGCGCAGCCCGAGGCGCGTCGAGACCAGGCCCTCGTGCATATCGCCGCCTGCGCTGAGATTGAGGTCCTCGCAATGGTCGATCACGGGCAAGTCGAGCGAGCAGGCGAACTCCATGGCACGCCGCATAACGCGCGCGTTCATCACCGGCCGCCCGTCATCGGAGACGGCGACGATGCCCGCGTTTTTCATCGACGCGAAGGCAGCGAGTTCATCCCCGGCGCTGCCCTTCGTGATGGCCCCGATTGGAAACACGTTGACGATGGCGAACTGACGCGCGCGATCCACAATGTAGCTCGTCACGGTGGCGTTGTCGTTCACGGGGACCGTGTTCGGCATGCAGCAGACCGACGTAAAGCCGCCCGCAGCGGCCGCGCGGGATCCGGTTTCGATCGATTCGGCGTGCTCGATTCCGGGTTCGCGCAGATGCACGTGCATGTCGATGAACCCCGGCGCGACGATCAGGCCGGCCGCGTCGACGCGTTCGGCGCCGGCCGCGTCGAGATCGGGACCTACCGCCGCGATCCTGCCGTCCTCAATAGCGACATCCGCGACCCGGTCGAAGTTCGACGCGGGATCGATCACGCGGCCACCCTTGATGAGCAGCCTCATGCGGCTGCGCCTCGCTCGGCGCCGGCTTGTCCGATGATTCGCTCGAGGACAGCCATGCGCACCGCGATCCCGTTCTCCACCTGGTTCAGAATCACAGAGCGTTGCGAGTCGGCTACCTCACTCGAAAGCTCGCGCCCGCGATTGATCGGCCCGGGATGCATCACGATCGCTTCGGGCTTGGCGAGAGCCATATGATCCAGACGCAGGCCGTAGTAAGGAAAGTATTCGCTTTCCGGAAACGCCGCCTCGTGCTGCCTTTCGAGCTGGACGCGGAGCATCATAATGACATCAGCTCCCTTGATTGCCTCGCGGATGCCGGTGGTGAGCGTCACCCCCGGCGCCAGTTGCGTGAGTTCACGCGGCAGCAGCGACGCGGGACCGCACAGCACGATATCCACGCCAAATTTCGAAAGCAGATGAACGTTGGAACGCGCCACGCGGCTGTGCGCGATGTCGCCGATGATGGCGACACGCAGACCTTCGAGCCGCTCGTCGCCGGCCTGGGCGCGCCGGTCGAGGATCGTACGCGCATCGAGCAGAGCTTGCGTGGGATGCTCGTGCGTGCCGTCGCCGGCGTTGATGATCGGGATGGGCAGATGCCGCGCCAGAAAGTGCGGCGCGCCGGAAGCGGAGTGGCGCATCACGATGGCGTCCGGCCTCATTGCCGCGAGCGTGTTCAGCGTATCGACCAGCGACTCGCCCTTCGAGACGCTGGAACCGGCGGCAGTGATCGACACGGCGTCCGCGCCAAGGCACTTTGCGGCAATCTCGAAGCTGGTCCGCGTGCGTGTGGAGGCCTCGAAAAACAGGTTGACCATCAGCTTGCCGCGCAGCGTGTTGAGCCGGCGGAAGCGATGGTCCTCGGTGGGCTGAAAATCCTTTGCGCGAGCCAAAATGGTTTCGATCTCGGCCCGCGGCAGACCTTCGATACCCAGCATTCCCGCGTTCATTTAGCTCGCCGCGCCTCCGGCAGTCTTCTCGACGAGCAGAACTTTCTCCATCCCGTCGACCTCCTGGAACTTCACTTCGATGATCTCACTGGACGTGGTCTGGACGGTGCGCCCGATGAAGCGGGCTTCGATCGGCAGCTCGCGGTGGCCGCGATCGATCAGCACCAGAAGCTGGACGCGCGACGGGCGCCCGTGATCGAAGAGCGCGTCGAGTGCGGCGCGGATCGTGCGGCCGGTGTAGAGCACGTCGTCCATGAGGATGATGTCTTTGCCGTGGACCGAGAACGGAATTTCGGTGGAGCTGACCACCGGCTTGATGTCCACCGTCGTGAGATCGTCGCGGTACAGATTGATGTCCAGAATACCGACGGGGATCGTGCGCTTCTCGAGCGAGTCGATCTTCTTCGACAGCCGCTGCGCGAGAGGCACGCCGCGGCGCCGGATGCCGATGAACGCGACTTTGTCGAGGTCGGCGCTCTTCTCGAGAATTTCGTGGGCCAACCGCACCAACGTGCGATCAATCTCCGAGGCGCTCATCAACTGGGCTTTCTCGTGGGTGAGGGACATCAGGTTCATGGTAGGACATGCTCCCTGGGTTGTCCATAGCGCCGCGGTCTTTAGCCGGCGGCCCAAGAGATCCCGGCGATCGCGACGGTTCCCGAATCCGATTGATCAGCTTCCTCCTGCGAATCCGCATATCGGATTGAGCGGGAGTCTAAGGCCGCTGTAAAGAGGAAGGAATGACTTACAAGAGCATCACAATGATATTTTTCACGGCGGCGGCGCTCACGCTTCAAGCGCAGAATCCTCCGCCACAGCTCGTTGTTAGCCAGGTCGAAGTGATCTACTCCGGCAACAATCCG
>JBOGMR010000323.1:0-4630 GCA_050746825.1 Bryobacteraceae bacterium
GCTCTGCTTCGGCGTGGACGAGCGTTCGCTGTTCGATGGCACGGTGCTGCGCGCGCCTGCTGCCGCCGATCTCGATCAACTTCGCCGGGCACTGAGAGAAGCCCGGGTCGAATCGGTCGCTATTTGCTTTTTGCACTCCTGCCAGAATCCCGCCAACGAGCGCGCCGCCGCCGAGGCCCTCGGGGATTGCGGCTATCTGAGCGTGTCTCACAAGGTGTGCCCGGAGTATCGCGAGTACGAGCGCGCGTCGACCACCGCGATCAATGCCTACGTCGGCCCGCTGATGGACCGCTATCTTGCGCGGCTCGAAGGCCATTCCATCTCCATCCTGCAATCGAGCGGCGGCTTCATGACGGCCGGCGAAGCGCGCCGCAACGCTGTGCGAACCGTGCTGTCAGGCCCTGCGGGCGGCGTGGTTGGCGCGATGGAGGTCGCACGGCAAAGCGGCTTCCGTCGCGTGCTGGCTTTTGATATGGGCGGGACTTCGACCGACGTCAGCCTCGCCGACGGCCGCCTCCGCCATACGCTCGAAGGATCGATTGACACACTGCCGCTCCGCCTGCCGATCCTCGACATCCATACCGTCGGAGCCGGTGGCGGCTCCATCGCGCGCGTCGATGCCGGCGGATTGCTGCGCGTCGGACCGGAGAGCGCCGGTGCAATTCCCGGCCCTGCCTGCTACGGAACTGGCGATCGACCCACCGTCACCGACGCTCACGTGGTCCTCGGCCGCATCGCCGAAGCACAGTTCCTCGGCGGCGAAATGGCGATCGATCCGCGCCGTTCCGAGGCCGCGATCGATCGCATCGCCGCCGAGTTGCAGCTTGGCCGCGTCGCCGCCGCTGAAGGGATCATCCGCGTCGCCAACGCCAATATGGAGCGTGCCATCCGCGTTCCATCGGTCGAGCGCGGACACGATCCACGAGACTTCGCCCTCCTGGCCTTCGGTGGCTGCGGCGGCCTGCACGCCTGCGACATCGCAGCCGGCCTCGGCATCACGACGGTGATCGTACCGCGCCTCGCCGGCGCTCTCTCCGCTCTCGGCATGCTCCTCGCCGATCGCGTGCGCGACTACTCGGTCTCCGCACTCGGCCGGCCGAAGCCCGAGGCTCTCTATCGCGAACTCGAGCGTACCGCACGCCGCGACCTGCCCGGCGCGCGGCTCGAACGCTCCGCCGACCTTCGCTACGCCGGCCAAAGCTACGAGCTCACCGTCGCGTGGCGGCCGCCCAACATCGCCGCACCATTTCATCGCGAGCATCTCCGCGTCTATGGATACAGCGACCGCAAGCGGGCGGTGGAACTGGTCACGCTCCGCGTGCGCGCGGTGATCCCGACTGCCAAACCGCGGCTTGCCGGATCGACGGCGCGGGAGTCGGCCTCCGAGCCGGACACTCGCAGAGTCCGCATCGACGGCCAGTGGCGCACCATCCCCGCACTCTCGCGCGATCAGATTCCCAAGCGCGGCATCAAAGGCCCCGCCCTCGTCATCGACTACGGTTCGACGACGTTGGCGCCGGCTGGTTGGCGCATCGCCCTCGATCGCATCGGCAGCCTGATTGTGCGACGATAGCGAAGGGCCTGTTCATGCGGCTCGCAATCGCGATTCTCTTCGCAACCGCCGCCCTCGCCGGGGACATCGAAGCCCTCATCGATCGCGTCCGCGGTCTGCCGCCCGAATTCGCCGCCGACAATCATCTCTGTCTACGCCGAACTCGCCAAGCTATCGCACGCCCCGTAGACTCGATAGACTACTCCGGTGCCCAGCATCTACGCGCTGAAACCGCAATTTCAGAACCTGCTGCGGCCCATCGCCCGCCTGCTCGCCGCCGCTGGAATCCGCGCAAATCATGTAACCGTGTTTGCGGCGGCCGCGTCCATCGCCTTCAGTCTATTCCTGATTCTTGGGCCCGATTCGCACGTCAGGTTTCTGGCTATGCCTGCCTTTCTGTTCGTTCGGATGGCACTCAATGCCATCGACGGGATGCTGGCCCGCGAATTTCACCAGAAATCAATCCTCGGTGTTTATCTCAATGAGCTGGGCGACGTGGTCTCGGACGCCTTTCTCTATCTCCCGTTTGCGTTCCTTCCCCAGTTTGATGTGCTGTGGATCTTCGCGTTCCTCGTACTGGCGGTGATCTCCGAAATGACCGGCGTGGTCGCGGTCATGGCGGGAGCAAGCCGCCGCTACGACGGCCCAATGGGGAAGAGCGATCGCGCGTTGGCATTCGGCGCCCTGTCGTTCTGGCTGGGAATGCAGTGGCCCTTCAGTACAACGGCAGCATGGTGGTTTCCACGCCTGGTGACACTGCTCACCGCACTGACAATCGTGAATCGCGTTCGCAAAGGACTTGAGGAAACCAGATGAATACACGAATTCCCGAAGAGCATTTCTTCGCCGCGGGCGATGGAGCCAGACTCTTCTATCGCGCGTGGCAACCCGCCAATGGTTCCGCACAAAATCCGCGCGCCATCGTGCTTCTCCATCGCGGGCACGAACACTCGGGTCGTCTTCAGCACGTCGTCGATGAGCTGAACCTCCCTGACTTCGCCATGTTCGCATGGGACGCGCGCGGACACGGCCACTCGCGCGACTCCCTCGGAAGCGACACGAGCCTGGCCACTTTCGTCCGGGACCTCGACGCGTTCGTCAGCCACGTTTGCCGGGAGCACGGCGTCCGCATCGAAGACGTTGCGATCGTGGCGCAGAGCGTCGGCAGCGTGCTCGCCGCCACCTGGGTCCACGACTATGCCCCGCGCATCCGCTGCATGGTGCTCGCCTCGCCCGCCTTCAAAGTCAAATTGTACGTGCCGTTCGCGCGCGCCGGTCTGAATCTGCTGCACCACGTCATCGGCGACTTCAACGTCAATTCCTACGTGAAGGCCCGCGCGCTCACCCATGATCCCGAGCGCATTCGCTCGTTCGAATCCGATCCCCTGATCCAGCGGCCGATCTCGGCCAGAGTGCTGCTCGGCCTCTACAGCACTTCCGGCCGCGTGGTCACCGATGCGCGCGGCATCCGCACGCCGGTGCAGCTCCTGATATCCGGTTCCGATTGGGTCGTACATCACGGCCCGCAGCACGAATTCTTCGAGCGCCTGGGCTCCACCATCAAAGAGAAGCACGTGTTCGAAGGCTTCTATCACGACACGCTGGGCGAGAAGGACCGCGGGCCTGTGATCGATAAGGTGCGCCGCTTCCTCCTGGCGCGGTTCGCAGAAAGCCCGCGGCACGAATCGCTGCTGCACGCCGATCGCAACGGGCACACCAAAGAAGAGTACGATCAGCTCTGCCGTCCTCTGCCCGCACTCTCGCCCCGGCGAGTGGTTTTCGCCACAACCCGGTTCGGCCTGAAGACCGGCGGACGGTTGTCCGACGGCATCCGCCTGGGCCTCAAAACCGGCTTCGATTCGGGCAGCACTCTCGACTACGTGTACCGCTGCAATGCGAGCGGCCTCACGCCGGCCGGCACGCTCATCGACTGGCTCTATTTGCATTCAATCGGCTGGCGCGGCATTCGAGTGCGGCGCGAGAATCTTCGCGAGCTCATCGTGCGATCGGCGCTCCAGCTTCAGTCGGAAGGAAAGCCGGTTCGCATATTGGATATCGCCGCGGGGCACGGCCGTTATGTTCTGGAGACCGCGGCGCAGTTGCAACCGCGGCCGGAGCGGGTTACGCTCCGCGATTACAGCGACATCAACGTGCAAGAGGGGCGCGCGCTCATCCGCCAAAATGGACTCGACGAGCTAGCCGCGTTCGGAAAAGGGGACGCCTTCGATCGCGCCCAACTGGCCGCCATCCGCCCGCGGCCCACCCTCGGAATCGTTTCGGGTCTCTATGAGCTTTTTCCGGACAACGACACAGTCGGCGCCTCACTCGCCGGCCTCGCCGACGCGATCGAGCCCGGCGGCTATCTGATCTACACAGGCCAGCCGTGGCACCCGCAGCTCGAGTTCATCGCACGCGTGTTGCCGAGCCACCGCGATCACAAGCCCTGGATCATGCGCCGGCGCACCCAGGCCGAGCTCGACGAGCTGGTCGAACATGCCGGTTTTACCAAGACCTCCCAACTGATCGACGACTGGGGAATCTTCACGGTCAGCGTGGCTCAGAGGCGCGCCGCTTGATGGTTCGCCCCTGCGCGTGGCTGGCATTTCTCGCGCCGCTGTTTTACTTGAGCTACGGATTTGCGAACTGGGTGACCGGTCTGCGCGGGAGCGTGCCGTCCGTTGTGTTCGGCTGGGAGTCGCACATTCCGTTCCTGGCCTGGACGATTGTCCCCTACTGGTCGACGAACCTGCTGTATGCGGCCTCGCTGTTCGTTTGCCGCGACCGGCGGGAGCTCGATACGCACGGGCAGCGGCTCCTGACGGTCCAGATCCTTTCGGTCGCAGGATTCCTGCTGTTTCCGCTGCGCTTCACCTTCGATCGTCCCGAAACCCACGGCCTGTTCGGCGCAATGTTCGATGCTCTGACAAGCTTCGACAAGCCGTTCAACCAGGCTCCCTCGCTGCACCTGTGCATCACCGCAATCCTGTGGGTCAAATACTCCGCGCATCTCAATCGAGTGCCGCTGCGACTGATGCAGGCGTGGCTCGTGCTCACGGGACTGTCCACGCTGACCACGTA
>JBOGMR010000324.1:0-9332 GCA_050746825.1 Bryobacteraceae bacterium
CAGAACTACGTCCGCTCCCTGGATGCCGGACAGCCACACTCCTCGTAGCTCTGCAATTGTCCGAAACTCGCTGGCTTCCGCAAGTCGCCTCAGCTCTCTCGCGCGAAGCTTCGCCTCGACTTTGCGCCCCGAGCGGCGTTGTCCCGGAGCGATGGAGCAGGCTTCCAGGACCCGGCGGGCGAGGCCGGGATCGGCATCCGCTTCAGCGAGTATGTGGCTTTGGAGAAACGGATGAGGCAGGTAGCTGAGCTCATGATAGAGCACGGGAGCCCACCGGAGGGATTTCCGTCCGGAAATTGCATTGCGGTACCGCGCTGCCGTCTGACCGATGATTTCGAATACGAAAAGTGGAAGACGGAGGAAGGCGGCGCAGAAAGCCACGCCAAAAGCCACGCCACCAGCCACGCCAACAGCCACGCCACCAGCCACGCGCGCCCAATCAAGCGGCAGGCCCAAAGCAAAGCAGAGACCGCCAACCGCGATCGCGGTTCCCGGAGTGAGCAGGAAGAGTGTCTGGGACGACCGCACGAGCCACCAGTTCTCATTGGGCGATCGCTGCCTGAGGAGTTTCCAGAGAGACTGTTCCGGGTCGACGTCCAAGCTCCGAAGCAGGCGGTGCAGCGTGATCGGCTGCATGAAGAACAGCCAGACGAAGCGCCAGAAACCAGGAAGAGCGCCTGTTGGCTGGCTCATGAAGCGATCTCTCCACGGAGCCAGGCAGCAAACACTTCACCAAAGGGCTTTCCGTCTTCGGTGAGAAGTCCGCGTTGTTTCAGCACTCCGATTTGGCACGGAACTCCGCGCGCGGCGTCGAGAAGGCACCGCCAATGGGCGTCCGGCATCGGCTTTCTGAGCGGGCGAAAGTACTGCGGGGCCTGCTGCTTCAGATCGGCGAGCGCCTGATCGGGACTCGCGGCGACTCGTCGCGCCTCGACGAAGCGCGAGCCGAAAAGTTGCAGGAAGAAGGAGTGGTCTCCGCACCAGTGGTGCATCAAGTCGGCGTCGCCGGGGCCGAGCAGATCGGAGCCCAATCGAACCGTCGCGCCGGCGCCTCCGGGCTCCAGCAGACCGACCCACGCGGGCTCCATGCGGTTGGTGATCGGCGACGTCTTGTGGTTACGCGAGAAGACTTCGTCGGGAGCGTCGCGCGATGTGAACACAAGGCAGATGCGACCCAGAAGGTCGCGGAGGCGGTCGAAGAATCTCAGATCGCACGACTGCACCACCGATTCGACTTCATCGACTAAGACGACCGGCGGAACACGCGAGGTGGACACGGCTTCGATCCACGCGGTGAGCCGATCGGCGGCCGCGTCCGAGTTTTCGGGCGCCGTATCGAGTCCCGTCACCGTCTCGACGAACCGCTCGGCTGATATGCCGGCTGGACCTTGGCCTGAAACCAGCTTCACAACCACCCCGCGCTCGCGCAGCCGCTTCTCCCAGGCCAGCAGGATCATGCTCTTGCCGATGCGCCAATCGCCCACCAGCCACATGCTGCGCCGTTCGTCGAACGCGGTTTCGAGCCGCCGGAACATGCCATCGCGACCGAAGCAGTGCTCGGGGCGTGGCGTAAACGGGCTGAACGGATTCGGCTTCTTCAGAGCCGGGGAAACGCCGAGCGTCCAGGTCAGGCGTCCGTTTTTGCTCTCGCGGTACAGGCTATCGTCGTCGAACCAGTGCCCGCCTCGCGGCGAAAAGGAGCGGAAGCGCACCATCGCTTCGATGGGGCGGAGATTCGAATCCAGTTCGAGCCGCACGAACTGGCAGGAGTTGCCGTACTTGTCGGCAAGACCGCCTTCGTAGAGGGAGCCTGAAGCCAGTTCGCGAAGGCGCCGGTCCGGATCGATCCATTCGGCGACTTCTGTCTCGTGAAGATGTCCTCGCAGGACGAGGTCAGCGCGATCGGCGATGAGGCGCTTCACCGAGCTTCCGTCGGCAACCTCGTGGAGCGGATGATGCATCAACGCGATGCGCAGGCCCGCGAGCGCGTCGCCTTTCTCGTCCGTCAAGTGGCGGCCGATTTGGTTCTCGGTGAGCAATAGTCGCGTCGCGTCGGCGTCGTCGCCGCAGAGCCACGCGGTGTCGAGACACGCGATGTGAATCGGAAGCGACCAACCGGGAAGCTGCACGGACACGCGAGCTCCAAGCCCTGGGGGCGCGAGATCCGGACGTTGCAGTTGGTCTCTCACCCAGGTGCGGTAGGCGTGCTGGCGCTCGAGGATCGCGGTTTTCCAGGAGTCCTCGAATCCGAGAGGCGGGCGGGAGCTGATCCCGTTGATCCAGCGCGAGACGCCGAGCAGGTCGGTGGTAGCGGCGAGCCGCATGCGCACGGATTCCCACGCGGATTTTTGGATGCTGCGATCGATGTCGTGGTTGCCGGGAACGACGAACAGGCGGTCGAGGCCGATGCCGAGCTCCTCGCACAGCGCGTGGAAGAACTCGGTGACCTCGGCGAATTCCTCTGGCTTGCCGGACTGCGCGGCGTCGCCGGTGAAGAAGACGAAATGGACGGGGCCTTCTTCCTGGAGGAGGGTTTCCAGGTTGCGGAGCCATTCGTCACCGAGGACGCGGCGGCGGCGCCAGGGCTCTTTTTCTTGCGGGCCTTTTGCGTGGAGGTCGGAGATGTGCAGGAACTGGAGGCGGTACAGGCCGTAGGCCATGGCTTAATTAGCAAGTCTAACAGCGAAACTTTGCGGTATCGGGACGGGACCAAGGGCAATATGGCGGCGCCGCAGATCCGGTAGCACCGCACCCTCACGGTCGCGGTTCAGTGAGCGCCGGTCAGTGAGCGCTCAAAGCCATCACCGAAAACGCGGTTGCCGCATCGCGCATGAAGCCGTCCTGCATCGAGCCGGGTTCATACTTCTTGTTCATCGACTGGGCTGGCCAGTAGCCATGCTTGGGGTCCTGCTGAGACTTCAGCCAAGCCAGGGCGCGCTTGAACTTCTTGTCCGATCGCTTCACACCGGAGCGCTCGAGTGCGAACGCGGCGAGTCCCGTCGCGTAACTGTTGCTACCGGCAGCCGGAATCGCGTTGGGGTGCTCTTTCCACGGGCCGAGCGTTTCCATCGCCCAGCCGCCGTCGGCTTGCTGCTTCCGCCAGGCTTCGTCGATGATTGCTTTGCGCGCGGAATCCGGCAGCGCCTCCCGAAGTTTCGTCGAAGCCCACAGGAGCACCAGACGGTTGTGCAGCGGTTGCGCCTGCTGCTCCCGCGACAAGTAAGCCACCAGATCCGCCACTCTTTCTGCGACGCCGGATCGCTTCCGGTACTCAGCGGGCGCACTGCCCACCGCGAGCGCCGCAAGCGATGCACCATAGAATCTCGATTCCGGCATTTCCCACGGATCCAGATTCAGGCTGAACCACGCCCATGCACCCTTTGCGTCCCCCTCGCGGATCTGAAACGCCCACATCCGCTCGAAAGCCTGCTCCGCTTCGGGGCTCAAGGTGCGGCCGGCGTTTTCGAGGGTCAGAAACAACGCCGCATGGATCGACTCTACGCCCGCAGCCTGCGACGCGAGCGGCTCTTTCTTGAACGCCGGAAACAGCTCCGTCGGTTCCCGTTTCGCGACTCTCGCCTTGAGCGCGGCCGTCAGGCCGGTTTCGTGCGACGTCCGCTCCTTCTCCCCGAGTGCCCGGCGCAAGACCGGCCTCGCAAGCAAATACGTCACGCTCGTGTGGCACGAGACACACGGACCGCCCGGTGCAGTCGCCGGTTTCCACGCGAACCATTCCTTCTGCCGCGAATCGAGATACTCTGCCGCAAGCCGCGGGTTCCAGTCACCGGCGAAAACCGGCAGCGTCGCGACGCCAAGCACAACGAGGAGACCGAACCTCACCGGACCGCTCATAATAGACTTCATCAGGATACCATCCACCATGAGCGCCTCCGATCGCCCTATCGGCTTGATCCATGCGACGGCGATGGTGGCCGGCATCATCATCGGGGCGTCCATTTTCGTTCAGCCGTCCGAGATCAACCGGCTTGTACCCAGCACCCCAGGCGTGCTCGGGGTCTGGTTCGTCGCGGGTTTGCTGACGCTCGCGGGCGCGCTCGTATGCGCTGAGCTCACTTCGGCTCTGCCGCAAACCGGGGGAGTCTTCGTCTTCCTCAAGGAAACCCTTTCGCCCGCCTGCGGCTTCCTCTGGGGATGGGCGATGTTCTGGAGCGTTCATTCCGGCATCATAGCGGCGTCGTCCGTCATCTTTGCGCGGTACGCCGGGTCGTTTCTACCGCTCGACGACCTGGGAATCCGCCTCACCGCGATCGCCGGCGTCCTTCTGCTGTCCGCTGTCAACTACGCCGGCGTGCGCCAGGGCAGCCGCCTGCAAACCATCGTCACGGCGGCCAAACTTCTGGCGATCGTGCTGATCCTGGCACTGGCGTTCGCGCTGGGTCACGCGAGCGCGCCGTCGACTACGGCTCCGGCTCCGGCCGCCTTTTCGCTCCGCGAATTCCTACAGGCGGTTGGCGCCGCGTTGTTCACCTTCGGCGGATGGCACATGGTGACGTACGCGGCCGGCGAAACTCGCGACCCGCAAAGGACGATTCCGAAGTCGCTGCTGATTGGCACGCTCATAGTGACTGCGTCCTACATCGCGCTCAACGCCGCGTACCTCTACTTGCTTCCGCTCGACCGCGTGACTTCGTCGACGCGTGTCGCCGCGGACGCCGCCAGCATGCTCGCTGGACCGCGTGGGGCGGCCGTGGTTTCCGCGCTGGTGATCCTGTCGAGCCTCGGCGTCCTCAACGGCGTTATCCTCGCCGGACCTCGTATGTATTTCGCAATGGCGTGTGAGGGTCTCGCGTTCGGCTGGATGGGCGCACTACACCCGCGATTTCATACGCCGCACCTTTCGATCGCCGCGCAGGCTGTGTGGTCCTGCGTGCTGGTGGCCACCGGCACTTATCGCGATCTGTTCACGCGCGTCATCTACACCGAGTGGCTTTTCTTCGCTCTCATGACCGTCGGGCTGTTCCGCTTGCGGCGCATGAGCTCCTACAAGCCCGTCTATAGCGTCGCCGGTTACCCGCTCGTGCCGCTCCTGTTCATTGTCGCGTCGACTGCCGTTGCCTTCAGCCTGATACTCGCCAACCCGTGGCGCGCCGCCTCCGGATTGTTGCTGGTTGCGCTCGGTCTACCGGTCTACTATTTCCGAAGCCGCCACGCCGCGGCACAGTCCAAAGCAAACCCCAAGGCTTTTGCCGCCCATGCCGATCATTGACTTCCACAACCATTACTATCCACCCGCTTACCTGGATGCGCTTCGTGCGGGCCCCAGCGCCGTTCAAGTAACGATCGACCACGACGGCAACCCGCGGCTCCACTATCCCGGCGACTACAACATCGCCGTCCGCGGGCATCGCGACATCGACTATCGCGCGACCGTCCTCGCCGAGCACGGCGTCGACACGCAGGTGGTGACGCTGACGACGCCAGGCACGCACGTCGAAGCCCCTGCGACGGCCGCGCGCCTGGCCAGCCTGGTGAACGATGCGTTCGCGCTAGCCGCCCAAAGCAGGCACGGCCGCTTCACGGCGCTCGCCACGCTGCCGTTGTGCGACCCGGCCGCTTCGGCCAAGGAACTTGAGCGCGCCTGCCGGCAACTCGGATTCCGCGGCGCAATGCTATTCGGCAACGTGAACGGCGTCGCACTCAGCGATGCTCGCTTCCGCCCGCTCTATGAAGCTGCCAACGATCTGGACGCCGTCCTCTACATTCATCCCACCAGTCCTCCTGGCGTCGAGGCGATGACCGACTTCTGGCTCATGCCGCTGGTCGGGTTTTTGTTCGACACAACGCTTGCGGCGGCGAAGCTGGTCTTCAGCGGGGTTGTCGAGCGCTTCCCGCGTATCCGGTGGGTGCTGTGCCACCTGGGCGGGACGATTCCGTATCTCGCCGAGCGCCTGGATCGCGGGTTCGAAGCCTTCCGCGAGTGCCGCGCCTGCATCGACCGGCCTCCAAGCGACTACCTCAGGCGGTTCTACTATGACACCGTGAACTTCGATGTTAAGGCCGTCGAACTGGCGATCGCTTTCGCGGGCGTCGAGCGCATCCTGGCCGGCAGCGACTACCCGCACCAGATCGGAAGCATCCCGCGCATGCTCGAAACCGTGCGCCGCCTCAACATTTCCGAAGCGGACAAAGCTGCGATCCTGGGCGGGAATGCCTTGCGTCTGCTCGGAATGTAACGGACATCGAAGACGCGCTGCCCGCCACCTCTACGCCCGGACCACCCGCTCCTTTGCCTTATCCCACGCCATGTACTTCCGCTTGCGATACGACTGCACCCCCATGTCGCACGCGACCACGCCGTAGTAACCCAGCATCGCATCGCAGCGCAGCGGCTCGTTGCTGCGAATCGCGTTCTGCAAATTCCGATGATGCAGGTCCGTCGCCTCCGCGCCTGTCTTCTTGTGTACGATTTCCTGCATCTCCTTGGCGTACAGTCCCTGGGGGCGGATCACGAAGCCGGTGCGGTTGAACGTGAGCGTCGCCTTGTGTCCCCGGATCACGTGCTCGACCGGCGTGTCGTTCGCCATCGACGACACCAGCATCACGTCGGGCCCGCCTGGATACTGAAGCAGAATATTCAGGGTGTCCGGTATCTCCGCGGGGCTGTCCTTGAATTCGTACTTGCCGCCCGACGCGCACGCCCGCTCGGGGAACGTCAGGCCGATCGCCTTGATCATCCGCGTCACTCGATGGATGAACAGGTCGCTCGCGATGCCGTTTGAATAGTCCCAATAGCGTCTCCAGGAGAAGAAGCGGTCGGGGTCGTAAGGCCGTTTCGGCGCCGGTCCCAGCCAGGCTTTCCAGTCGAGGTTCCCGCCGGGCTTCACGCCGTCGTCGGGCTTGCGAGTCCAGAAATCGCCGGCGTGGTTTCGCGAGTAGTCGATCTGCGCGATCACCACCTTGCCGAGCGCACCCTCACGAATGTAGCGATTGGCCGTCTCGTAGGAGTCGTCCGACATGCCCTGCACGCCGACCTGCATCTTGAGCCCGGTTTCTTTCACCTTGGCCACGACCTTCTTCGATTGCTCGACCGTGTGCGTCATCGGCTTCTCGCAATAGACATGCTTGCCGGCTTGGAGCGTTTCCATCGTCATCTGATAGTGCCAGTGCTCGGGCGTCGCGATGAGCACGTAGTCGATCTCCTTGCGGTCGAGCAGCGCGCGATAGTCCTTCATCGGCTGCGCCCCGGTGAGCTGTGCGCCTTCATCGAGGTGCTTCTGATACACGTCGCAAACGGCCGTGAACTCGAAGTTGTCCTTCTCGCGATTCGGAACGAGAGACCTGATGTGAGCCTTGGCCATACCGCCGCAGCCAATGACGCCGATGCGAAGGCGGTCGCCCGCCCCGATGATGCGTGTGTAGCTCTTGGTGGCGAAGGCGCCGGCGGAAGCGACGAACTGTCTGCGGGAAATCGGGTCCATGAACAGATTCTACCTTGGCTCCCGATGGTAAGATGAAAACCTTCGCCGGATGCGCCGCATCTTGCACCCTCCGAAGTGGCTCGCGGTCCTCGTGCCGGCGCTCGTGGCGCTGGTGGGACGCGCACGGCTGCTGCCCGAGCTACCCGTCCCCACTCCGCTGATTCACGACGAATTCAGCTACCTGCTGGCGGCAGACACTTTCGCGAGCGGCCGGGCTGCCAACCCGACTCCGCCGTGCTGGGAGTATCTCGAGGCGGAGCCCGGCCGGCATCTCGTCTTCGTGCGCTACGCCCCGGCACAAGACTATCACCGGGACGGGGTTTACAATCGCGCCGATGTCGCCGCCGCCAAAGTTGTCTGGGCCAGAGAGATCGAGGAAGACGAACACTCGCGCCTGTTGCAGTGCTATCCCGGGCGCCGCCGCTGGCTGCTCGACCCGGCGCGGTACGGCCAGGATGGGAGGCCTCGATTCCTCTCTCTCGACTGACGTCGCCGCCGCGATGGGCCGCCATTGCTGTTCCCGTCATCGTTGCTCTGGCGGGTCGCGCGATGCTGCTGCCCGTCGAGCCCATCCCCAACCCTCGCGGTCACGACGAATTCAGTTACCTGCTGGCGGCCGATACGTTCGCGCATGGGCGGCTCACCAATCCGGCGCCGCCCTGCTGGGAGCACATCGAAGGCTTCCACATCCTGGTGAAGCCGACGTACATGTCGATGTATCCGCCGGCTCAGGGCCTGGCGCTTGCGCTCGGTCAGGCAGCGTTCGGCCACGCGTGGTGGGGCGTGTGGCTGAGCGCCGGCGCGATGTGCGCCGCAGTAGTGTGGGCCATGCTGGCGTGGCTCGCGCCGTGGTGGGCTATGTGCGGCGGCTTGCTGGCCGCGATGGAGTTCGGCCTGGCACACTACTGGATGAACTCCTACTGGGGCGGCGCCGTTGCCGCGACGGGAGGCTGCCTGCTGTTCGGCGCGGTCGCGCGCTTTGAGCGCGGCGGATGGCGCTGGATGAACGGCCTGGCCGCGGGCGCCGGCCTCACGATTCTCGCAGCGAGCCGTCCCTGGGAAGGACTCGTCTTCAGCGTGCCCGTCGTACTCTGGACGCTTTACCGGCTCAGGATGCGAATGCGGCGGCTCTTCGCCTTCGGCCTGCCGTGCGCGGCCGTCGTAGTCGCGGGCGGCGCGGCGATGATGTTCTACTTCAACCGCGTGACCGGCGATCCGTTCCTGCTGCCGCACGCCGCCAGCCAGGCGCAGTACTCCGTCATCGGGCCTTTTGTCTGGCAGACAAGAATCACGATGCGGCCGTTCCGCCACGACCCCATGAAGAACTTCGCCCTGCAACAGATTCGTGAACTGCCGGACACCAGCACGCTCGGCGGATGGGCCGTGGAACTGGTGAAGAAGACCAGGCTTCTCATCGTGACCTATTGCGACGTATTCTTCTTTTCCATTCTGCTGATCACAGCGCCGGTTCTGATGCAACGCGCCCGGGCGCAGTTGATCCTTGCATTCGTCGCGGTCTTCCTGATCGGTCTCAGCCTCCAGCGTTACTACCTGCCGCACTACTACGGTCCGGTGTTCGGCGCGATGTTCACGCTCCAGACGCTCGCTCTCCGCCGCGCCTGCCACTGGTTTCGGCGCCGGCTTCCGATCCGGGCGCTTGCGCTCGCTGCCGTCCTTGCGTCTGGTGCGTTCACCGCGTGGCAGCAAGGCGGTGTCCGTGCTTCTCCCTTCGCCACTAATCGCGCCGCCGTCCAAAAGCAGCTCGAAGCCGAGCCTGGGAAACACCTGGTGATCGTGCGTTACTCCCCGGCTCACAACCACCATGAGGACTGGGTCTCCAACCGCGCTTCGATTGAGGACGCAAAGGTTGTCTGGGCGCGCGAAGTGCAAGGG
>JBOGMR010000325.1:0-2314 GCA_050746825.1 Bryobacteraceae bacterium
TCGAAGCCTCCTACTGGGGGCAATACGGCGACAGACTGTTCGTGAACACGCGCCTCGATGCGCTGCCCGCTCAGTATTGGAATACCACCAATACGCGCAACAACGCCATCGCCACCAACATGAATCAGCAGGTGCCGAATCCGTTCCACATCAGTAACTTCGAATCGCTGCGGACTTCCAATCCGACGCTCTACCAGCATATGTCTACGTTGGGGCAGTTCACCAGTACGACGATCGCCAGGAATCGTCTGCTGCGGCCGTTCCCGCACATGAATGGTTTGAACGACTCGGCAAACAACACCGGCTCGGCTCGGACACATGCGCTCGAGCTTAACTTCCAACGGCGCTTTGCTCAGGGCTTCACTCTGAATGCGTCCTATAACCGCACCCTTCAGGAGAATCGCACGTTCCTGGATAACGAGTTCGAAACTGAGCCGACGATCTGGTATCCCAGCGATACCGCCCGCCCGCATCGTTTCACCGCCACCGGCATCTACGAGTTGCCGTTCGGAAAGGGGCGCGCCTTCTTTCAGAAAGGAATCCTGAATCACGTTCTCGGTGGATTCCAGGTAGCCGCCACTTACGAGTTCCAGAACGGCCCGCTGCTCGCCTGGGGGAATATTTTCTATCGGGGCGACCTAGTCGCCTTTGAAGAAGACGTCACCTCCAACTCCAAGAGTTGGGATCAGTGGTTCAACACTTCGCTGCCCTTTGAGCGGGTCGCCGGCAACCTGCCCGCCGCTTTCCAGGCTCGCGTCTTCCCGCGGTTCTTCAACGGCGTCCGCGCCGACGGACTCAACCAGTGGAACGCCAACGTCCTTCGCCGGGTTCGCATCACTGAGCGTGTCCGCCTCGAGCTTCGCGGCGATTTCATCAACGTTCGGAATCGTTCCCAGATGAATCCGCCCGATCTCAATCCTACATCGACCAACTTTGGACGGATCACCAGTCAGACTTCATCCCTGAATCGCTTCATCCAGATTCAGGCAAGATTGCAGTTTTGATGAGGAGGTTCAGTAACCCTATGTCGCCTTCGAAATTAGATCGCCGTACCTGGCTCCGAGGCTGTCTCGGCGCGGCTGCGATGTTCGGCCTCGATGCAGCGCTGCCCAGACGAACAAATGCCGCGCTGCTTGGGCAGAAGGAGCAGATCAAGGTCACCAAGATCGAGTCCTTCGTGCTCAAGAATTCCTGGGTCTTCGTCAAAATCTCTACCGACGCCGGCATCGTCGGCTGGGGCGAGATGCTCAAAGACGACGCGAAGGCCTGCGCGGCCGGAGCGCTCGAAGTCAGCAATTACCTGGTCGGGCAGGACCCAACCCGCGTCGTACATCACTGGCAGGCGATCCATCGCGGAGCTTTCTATCGAGGCGGCCCCATCAAAACCGCAATTTCGAGCGGCATTGATCAGGCTCTCTGGGACATCACCGGAAAAGTCTACGGCGTGCCCGTCTATAAATTGCTCGGCGGTCCGACGCGCGATCGGGTTCGCGTTTATGGCCGGGTTGACGAAAAGACCGGCGTCAACGCCATGAAGGTCCAACTTCGCGGCAATACCCGGTCGCCGTTCAAATACAACGAAGGTATGAAGTTCGTCGAGGAAGTCGTCGAGCGTTTCAAGGCGCTCCGCACCAAGGTCGGCTCCGGCGTCGACATCGGCGTCGAATTCCACGGCGCTATCCAGCCGCCCACCGCCATGGTGTTGATGAAAGCTCTTGAGCCTTACTACCCCTGGTTCTACGAAGAGATCGTCCAGGCGCTGAATGTCGATGTCATGGCCGAGCTTGCCCGCAAAACCCACATCCCGATTGCGACCGGCGAGCGCATCTTTACCAAGTGGGGATTCAAGGAAATCCTCGAAAAACGCGCCGCAACCATTCTCCAGCCCGACGTTTGTTACGCCGGCGGCATCACCGAGCTTAAAATAATCGCGGGAATGGCCGAAGCCTATTACACACCCCTTGCTCCCCATAATCCGCAAGGACCGTGTTCGCTCGCCGCCAGTTTTCAGATTGCCGCCGCTATTCCCAACTTCCTGATTCAGGAGCGCGGCGACAACGAGCACGCAGACTTGCTTGCCAAGCCGCTGCCACCTGTCACGGGCGGTCACCGGCCGCTTCTGACTGAGCCTGGTCTTGGAATCACCATTGACGAAAACAAGTTGATGGCTCAGGTCGGCGAGCCGCGGCCGTACAGAACTCAGTACGACGCCGACGACGGATCCGTTGTTGACTGGTAGCCGGCTGCGCCTTCAAAGAATAACTATGACTTTCGTAAGAGGTCGGTTTTGAGCACTGCCGCGCCACGCACCGCG
>JBOGMR010000326.1:0-3809 GCA_050746825.1 Bryobacteraceae bacterium
GTCCAGGGCCTGCGCAAAGCGAAGCTGCGCTTCAACCAGTTCGGCGGCAACCTCAGCGGCCCGCTCTACATCCCCGGCGTCTCCCGCCCCTCCGACAAGAAGCTGTTTTTCTTTTTCAATTACGAAGGAACGCGCGCCAGCCGTCCTGCCGGCGGCACCTTCACCGACCTTCAACACCCCGATCTGCTCAACGGCGACTTCCGCCGCCTTCTGCGCTTCAACCCCGACGGCAGCCCCGTGAACATCGCCGGCACCAGCTTCAACATCGGCGCCATCTTTCAGCCCGGCACGGTCGTGCGCGACAACGGCGGCCGCATCATCGGCGGCACGCCATTTCCGAACAACCAGATTCCACGCGGCGCCTGGAGCCAGAACGCGCCGGCGTTCCTGAAGATTCTCAACGGCTTCGACCGATCGAGCGGCGCGGTGCTCTCGAACACCCCCGACGTCGTCCGCGTGCCGTTCCAGGATACGTACACTTTCTACAAAGATCAGAAAGTCGCGCGCATCGATTGGAACATCAGCTCGAAGACCAACTTCTTCTTCCGCTGGGCCGACGATGCGCAGAACGAGAGCCAGCGGCTCGGCATCTTCGCGTCAACGTCATTCCCCATTTTCCCGCAGTATCGTGCCAAGCCCGGCGCGAGCTGGTCGTGGAATCTGGTCAACGTGATCTCGCCGACGGTCACCAACGAATTCATCTTCACCTACAACCACCTCACCCAGATCGTCGACGTCACCGGCGACACCAATCCGGACACCTACGATCGCGACAAGCTCGGCTTTACCTTCAAGGAGCTCTACCCCGCGTCGAACCTGCGCAATAAATTTCCGCGCTTCAGTTGCGGCACCGGTTGCAACTTCGGCGGATTCCCTCCGGGCTGGCTGAGCGAAGGCAAGACGTACGCCTGGACCGATAATTTCTCCGTCATCCGTGGCTCACACTCGCTCAAAACCGGCGTCTTCTTCAACATGAACGACAACGGGCAGCAGCCGAGCTGGACCGATTCCTCCAACTTCAATTTCAACCCCAGTCCGGACAACCCCAACGACAGCGGAAACGGCCTGGCGAACCTGCTGCTCGGCAACTACACCAGCCTCTCGCAAAGCAACGGCCGCTTCTTCGGCGCGTTCCGCTTCTTCGGCCTGGAATTCTTCGGACAGGACAGTTGGAAGGTGAACCGAAAGCTCACGCTCGAATTCGGCGCGCGCTACGTCTATATGGGACCCACTTACACGCGCGGTGAATTCCTGATGTACTATTTCGATCCCGCTCGTTACGATCCGGCCAAGGCCGTCCGCATCGACACAGCCGCCGGCATTCGCAACGGCAGCATTCTGCCCGGCTCCGGCGATCCGTTTAACGGCATGATCCAGGAAGGTTCGCCGGACTGGCCGCTAGGCGGGATCAAGCATCACAAGAACATGGTGGCGCCGCGTATCGGTTTCGCTTACGATCCATTCGGCGACGGTAAGACCTCGATCCGCGGCGGAGGCGGCATCTTCTATGAGCGCATTCGCCAGAACGCCAACAACTTCGACGGTCTCGGCAATCCACCCCTATCCTACACGCCGAATCTTTACGGCGGCAAGGTGGATACAGTGTCGCCCGCGCTGATCCAGTCGGGTACGCGATTCCCGGTCGGCATTCGCGCCATCAATAAAGAGGGTGAGGTGCCGGCCATTTACACCTGGAGTTTCGGCATCCAGCGGGAGCTCGGCTCGCGCACCGCGATCGACGCCGCCTACGTCGGCAACACCTCGCGCCATTTGCAGCATTCACGCGACATTAACCAGTTGCCGCTCGGCACCACGACCGGCACGACGATTCTGCGAGATGCCAACAACACGCAGAACGCGATCCGTCCTTACAGGGGCTACACTGTCGTCAACATGACCGAATTCGCCGCCACCAGCAACTACCACGCGCTGCAGACTCGCATCAGCCGGCGCTTTGCACAGAGCTTTACGGCGAATCTCGGATACACGTGGTCGAAGTCGATGAGCATCTTGGACGGCGACACCGCCGGCCTGGGCTACTTCCTTGACCGCCGCCGCGAGTACGGACCCGCCGGTTTCGACCGCACTCACGTATTCACAATCGACTACGTCTATCTGCTGCCAAACTTCGCGGCCCACTTGGGTAACTCGGGCGCCGCGCAGACGCTGCTCAACGGATGGCAGATCTCCGGGATCACACGCTTCTGGACTGGTCCGCCGCTGGGCGTCGGATCGAACGGAAACGCAGGCACGCTGGGCGGCGGCATTCGCTCCGATTACCTCGGCGGCCAGATCATCCCCGACACCCAAGACCGTCTGAACTGGTTCAACCCGCTCGTGTTCGGACGGCCCGTCGATGGGTCGCTCGGCAACACCGGCAAATACGTTCTGCGCGGGCCCGGCATCAACCAGTGGGATTTCTCCGTGTTCAAAAATACGAAGGTAACCGAGCGCGTCAACGTGCAGTTCCGCTTCGAGACCTTTAACACGTTCAACCACACGCAGTGGGCGGGTGTGTCCACGGGCGTGAGCGGCGCCAACCCGGGCTCTCCGGTCACCGCAGCCACGCGCGGGACCAGCGGCCAGATCACCAACACGCGCGATCCACGCTCGGTCCAATTCGGCTTGAAGCTGCTGTTCTAATGGCGAAGGTGGCGCAGACACTCGTGTCTGCCACGCCGAGACTTGTCTCGGCGCTTGTCTTCGCGCTGGCGGCCCAGTCGCCTCAACAACTCTTTGACCGGGCCGTCGCGGCGCTCGCCGCCAAAGACTACGCTGCCGCCGAGCAAGGCTTCCACGCCGTCCTGAAATTCGCTCCCACGCACATCGGCGCGCTGGGCAATCTCGGCGTCGTCTACTCGCGAACCCACCGCTACGACGCCGCCGTCGCCGTCTACCAGCGCGCGCTCAAATCCGCTCCGCGCGATCCCGGTCTCCTGCTTAATCTCGGCCTCGCGTACCTCAAGCAGGAACGCTACGATCGCGCGCTCCCGGTTTTCGAGAAGCTCGCCGCAACGCAGCCATCAAACGCTCAAGCGCAGGAACTTTTAGCCACCTGCTACGTTTTTTCCGGCAACGCTGCCGCCGCAGTCGCGCCGCTCGAATCGCTCCGCACTCCAAGTGCGCGGTACCTCCTCGGACTCGCCTACACACGCCTCAAACAGCCGGAAAAAGCAAAGGTCGCGCTCGCCGAGATGATGAACGCCGCAACGCCTGCCCAAGCGAGTTTCCTCCTGGGGAAAACGCTCTACGACGAAGGACGATTCGAAGAAGCCGCCGCCGCGTTTCGCAAGACCCTCGAGTCGGATCCATCTTTCCCGCAAGTTCACCTCGAGCTCGGCCGCGTTTACGTCAGTCTCCGGCGCAACGCCGACGCTGAACGCGAACTGCATCTCGCACTCCAAGCCGACCCGCACGACGCCGATGCCCACTACTTTCTCGGGGGTCTCCTCGCGCAGGACGGCCGCAGCGCCGAAGCCTCGCCGCATCTTGAAGAAGCCTCCCGCCTGCATCCCGACGCATGGGGCGCCTACTATTACCTCGCACGCATTCACCTCGCCGATGGCAACGCCGCACGCGCCGTCCAAAGGCTCGAGAAAGCCGCGGCGCTTAAGCCCGACGAACCCGCGGTCTTCTACCAGCTCGCGCGCGCGCTTCAACTCGCGGGACGCGCCGCGGAAGCCAAGCAAGCTCTTCAAAAGATGCAAGCACTCCGCTCGCGCAAACTCGAGACCGAAATCGAAATCGTGAGCGGGTCGCGACGATAGGGCGCAAATCACTCGCTTGAAGACCGGGGGCGCGATAATGGG
>JBOGMR010000327.1:0-3456 GCA_050746825.1 Bryobacteraceae bacterium
GTCGAGGCGGGGATGTCGAGGCGGGGATGTCGAAGCGCATCTTGAAAACGGGGAGCCTTCTCGGGCGACAAGACTATGCCAATTCCAGCAGCTCGGCAGGCTCCACAAGCGGCGTGACGTGAATCAGGCGCGGCAGGTCGCGGTATGCCAGGGCCGCGGCGTAACTAGAGGCCACTTGCAGATCATGCAGGTTCCAGGCGCTGGCCGCCGCTGGATCGTGCGCAACATGAATCAGGCGCGCGGGCTCGCCGGGTTGCATCGTAACGCGAAAGTCGTTGAGCGGCGCAGACAACCCATCGCCGATCGCTTTGATATACGCCTCCTTTCGTGTCCAGCAACGGAAAAACGCACTCGCGTGTTCGTCTGCAGGTAAGGACGACAGCTCCGCCGCCTCCTCGGCGCTGAAGAACCGGTTGATAACCTCATGCACATTCGGAAACGGTCGAATCTGTTCCACATCAACCCCGATGTCGCAGTCGAGCGTCAACGCGACCAGCGCCAGACGACCCGAATGCGAAGCATTGAAGCGAATGCGCGACGGCCCAGCAAGGCTCGGTTTCCCTTTCGAGCCGTACGTCAACTGAATGTTGCTGGCGTCGTCGTTCAGGTATCGTCCAAGAAGGATGCGGAGAGCGCCATGCGCGGCGATAAACGAATTCCGGTGGCCGTCGAAGCGGAATCCCGCGGCACGGTCTCGTTCGTCTCGTGCGAGCAGGGGCAGCAGCCGCTCGGCGACAGCGTTGGACGCACTAATGTCGATTCGCCACACATGAACGATTCGAACGGACAAATCAAATTCGAAATCAGCGGCCTCAAACATTCCCACCTATATCAGAATGTGGCAAGTGAAGCCTGGAGAGCAATACCATATTTTTGTAGTATCGTGGGCTCGAAGGCATGCGGAGACGGCAGCCGGAGCCGGATCAGCGAGGAGCAAACCGGGCAGCCGCTCGAGCACTCTCGCGAGCATGAGCTGAGGAGGATGACAAATGGACAGAGTCTCACGGCGCAGCCTCATTGGAGCGTCTGTTGCCGTCGGCGCCGCCCGGAGCAGTGCGGCGAATTCCGCGATCAGCGTCGGCGTCCTCGGAACCGGTAGCCGTGGAACGTTCGTTGCAACCATGATGGCGAAGAATACTCCGGCGCGGGTCGTCGCGCTCTGCGATGTGTTCGACCAAAAGATGGAGCAGGCCAAGCAGCGCATCGATTCAGGGAATCCCCGGCTCTACAAAGATTTCCGCCAGATGCTGGCTAGCGAGATCGATGCGGTGATCATCGCCACGCCCGTCTTTCTTCATGCCGAGCACTTCGAAGCTGCAGTAAAGGCTGGCAAGCACATCTACATCGAGAAGCCCGCGTCGGTTGACGTGGAGGGCTGCAAACGCATTATGCGCGCGTCGGACGCAGCCGACCGGAAACTGAACATCAGCTTCGGATTCCAGCGCCGGTATGGACAAGGCTATTTGAAGGCCAGGCAACTCGCGGACTCCGGCGCGATTGGCCCGATACGGATGGGGTTCGCCCGGTTCATCAAAAGCGGTGGGGCTTGGAACGAGTCGAACAAACTGCCCCCGCCCAAAACCGAAACGGAGAAGATTACCGGCTGGCACGGCTGGAAACACTTATCCGGCGATCTGATTGTCGAGAATAACGTGCACTCGATTGACGTCCTTAACTGGTTCCTCGGTGGGCGGCCGTTGAGTGCAATCGGTGCCGGCGGCGCGACGATCGCGAAGCCAGGCGACATGCGCGATCACAACTTCGTTGCGTTCGAATACAAGGACGGTGTGCAGGGCCAGTTGTCCGGCACCACTCTGGCGCCGGCCGGATACAGGGATGTAGTGGAACAGTTCTTCGGCGCTAAGGGGATGATTGAGACGTCGGAGAATCATTGGAGGCATGTACAAGGCCCGGGGCGGGAGACAGTCGAGAAGTCTCCGCGAAACATCACAATCGATTCGGTGGCCTCGTTCGTTCAGCGCATCAGCGACGGCAAGCCTGAAAATACGGGTGTTCGAGGCGCCGAAAGCACGCTGACCGCTATCCTAGGACGCCGGGCGATGGACGCGCGCCGCGAAGTGACGTGGGACGAGATGATGAAGTCAGGCTAACCCGCCAAGGACGTTCAAGCCCATGTAACGAGGCGGGCAGGTACATCGATTCACGGAGCCAAGCCCGCTATCGCGCGCCGGGATTCCAGCCGTACGCCCTCATCATGATTTTGAACAGTTGCGTGTTTGAAAGAAATCCCCGGACCTGATCCGCGCCGGGCCCCATAGCTGCGGCCACTACCTCTTCTCCGGTGTGGCTGCGGCCGACCCGTAGCGCCGGTATTTGGACTGGCTCGGGTGCCTTGTGACTCTTCTTCCATTCGTCGAGGCCTTGTAAGAGTGGCTGACCGCGCCTTCCTCCGACGGAGCGAAGTTCAAAAGAATGATCCGCTGTGAACAGCAGCAGAGTGTTGTTGCGATCGACCTTGGAGGCGATTTCACGAATCAGCTTATCGAATGCGACCAGGTTGTCTAAGCCCCTCTGTGGATCGTCCGTGTGAGCGTCCCACTCGATCATGAGGAAATATCCTTTGCGGTTCCTGGCGAGCGCACGGAGGGCGATCGGAGCGGCCTCAGTGAGGCTCAGACCCTTATCGAGAACAGCGACGGGCCGCGTGCTTTCGGCGGGGATATCGCTCAGTGCGCCATAGACGGGGCGTTTGTGATCGCGAGCGAGATCATCGAAATTCTTGCCCAGCGTCGTGAGACTGTCGGCGATCTGCTTGCGACCGGCTCCCAACACGACATCGACGCCGTCGCCAAAGCGGGGATTGAAAATCTGAAGGAAGATCTCGCCGAACTTACGCCGGTCGTTGGCCTGCGAGTAGCAGGCGGCGGGAGTGGCATCGGCGATGTTGACATTGGACAGTACGCCGGTGGACAGGCCCTGTTCTTCGGCGTATTCGAGAATCGTCTTCAGCCGCGCGCCATCCTGCTTCCCGCGAACGGTATCGGGGCCCTGACTGATGACCCCGTTGTGTGTCTTGACGCCCGTGACAATTGCCGTCATTCCAGCGGCGGAATCGGTGACCCAGTTCGAAGCTGTGGAAGTGTCGGAAAGCGCGATGTGGGGCCAACTTTGAATGAAAAGTTTCTGAGGCTCGCCGTAGCCATGAAGGCTCGCTGCACTAATGATTGGAAGACCCCCGGCATCGGCCAGGAAGAGGATTACGTTTTTTGCGCGCTTCGGTGCCGCGTGAAGTGAGATGCAAAACAGGCAGGCGAGAATAGTGCGAGTTACCAAAGTCATTTATCGATTGTACGTGGTACATGGTGGGGCCGGATCGCAGCCAGTTCGCTTCCCGCAGCCTATCTGGTTCGGTTCCGGGAATCGCCGCGCCTATGTGATCATGAGGCATGCGAATCGCGGCCTTGGTTGTGCTGCTGGGGGGCGCAGTATGGGGCC
>JBOGMR010000328.1:0-3201 GCA_050746825.1 Bryobacteraceae bacterium
GTATTGAAGCGAGATCCTAGGAGTGAACCTCAGGTGGATGAGGCGCGGCAATTCGTTCGTCAGGCCGCTGGGTTCTTTTGCTAAGGAGCGCCCGCCTGTGAGAAGCGCTGTGCGTCAGGGCTGAGGAGCCTGGCGGCCAACGAATCTAACCTCGGCTTTCGTCGAGGGCGGTAGAATGGACACATGCACAATGAGTTCACGGCGATTGTTGAGTAAGACGGCCCGTGGTACGTTGCTTATTGCGCCGAAGTGCCCGGTGCCAACGGCCAGGGCAAGTCGCGTGAAGAGTGTCTAGCGAGCCTTCGAGATATTTCGACCGCCTGGATTGTTTCCGCATGCGCCCGTCGTGTTGGAGCACTACGGAGCTTATGACGTCAGTTGCGGGGGGACCGCAACGCGCCGAATGTATTCACGTTTCCGTTCCGGTTGGAACTGGTCTGTGATCGCTGAAATCCCGCCGCCAGAGATCGACGCCATCGACCCAATCCTGCATCCACTGAGCAAAACTGGATCTCGTTGGCTTCAAATCCATCTCGCCCGAGACGTTGACGATCTCTCCTTCGGGTGTCGAGCAGTCGACAGCGGAGTAGTTTGCGCAGCCCCACTCGCAAACCAGAACGAGATTCTTTGGCCAGCCATACGACTCGTCTGCTACTGATTGGAGGTAGACGTTAGGGATCGACATGCTGAGTTCCGAGGAGGGTGCCAAGTTCACTCCAAACAATCCGTAACCGGGGCCGAAGCCGCCATTTCCCACCTCGGTCCAGAGTCGTTTCAGGAGCGCCGGAAGCTGGAACCCCATCCTTGTCTCGGCATCCTCCACCGCCCTTCGAGCTACTGGATGCGGGAACATCTGGGCCGATCCGGTCCTGCGCTTCGGATCGTTAGCAAGCTCTTTGATGCGTGCGACCAGTTCCTCTTCGGGCATATTCGCACGACTCGGAAGGTTGGCTGCCATGCGATTTGAACCTCCGGTGGCAGAAGGGGACACGGCCACCGCCGCCGGCGAGCGCGGTTATGCGCTGAACGAGCTGCCGCAGCCGCAGGTCGACTTCACGTTCGGGTTGTTGAACTTGAAGCCGGCGCCTTCGAGCGTCTCGATGTAGTCCACTTCAACGCCATCGAGGTACAGCAAGCTGGCCTGGTCAACGAACACGTTCAGCCCGTCGTACTTGTAGGTCTTGTCGAGCATGCCAGGGGCGTTTTCGAAGGCCATCGAATAGCTGAATCCAGAGCAGCCGCCGCCGACGACGGCGATCCGCAGCCCGGTCGGCTTCGGTTCTTGAGTATCGAGAATCTCCTTCACTTTGGAGACGGCTCGTTCGGTCAACTGGATCATAACTTCAGGATAACACAGGCGTGGCGCCGAAGCTCGTCGTAGCGCAACCTCCGGACAGAACCTTGCCTCCAGTGTCGCCCGGCGACGATACAGATGATAAAATCGGCTATGGCTGTTCGTATTCCCGCCTTCTTGGGTCTGATATTCACACTCGCTGCCGGATTTGCTCAAAACCGGCAGGAGGCCGGCAAGGGCGCCGTGCAGCCGAATTCCGACCCGAACTATCGCGCCCTTCGCGAGGCGACGCCCAACAAAACGGTCCGCGTGTCGAATCTGAGAATCGAGCGCGACGCCGCCGTCTTTCTCTTGAAGAGCGGGCTCATCACGTTCGCCGCGCCTGTTCTCGATCGCGTCACCACCGCCGTATTTTCCGGGGACGGCGAGTTCCAGTTCATGCCCGCGCTCCCGATCGAGGTTTCCTATCTGAAGGCGCTCACCGGGAAGCAGGACGTAACCGAGCCGTTCGACGCCCTGGCGCTGCAATTCACCGACGGCACATACGACGAGATCATGAAAGCGGCGCAGCCCGCCGAAATCGACTCGAAGGCCCGCGGTATTTTGCAGGATTTCCGCAAGCGCGCGCGATACAACACCGAGCATCCGCGCAGCGGCCTCGAAGCCGGCCTCACCGGCGAAGGCGTCGCTAACTTCGATACCGAGGTTCTGGCCGGCCTGTACAACCCGGCCGCCCCCGGCTTTTTCCGCGCGTTCATCTTCGGGAAAAAGCACAACGATCTGCGCTTTATTGTGAATTCGCTCGGCGCGTTTCCGCAGATGATGGCTCCCGAAGAGGTCGCGCTGTTGAACCTCGATCCCGGCGGCGCCGAGGAGGGCGTCTGGTATCTCTCCCATACTCTGGATGAAAT
The DNA here is from genome assembly GCA_050746825.1 of Bryobacteraceae bacterium. Classification (GTDB taxonomy): domain Bacteria; phylum Acidobacteriota; class Terriglobia; order Bryobacterales; family Bryobacteraceae; genus JBOGMR01. The sequence continues at coordinate 2,206 of JBOGMR010000328.1, forward strand.
GCGCGCGAACCGCGCCAGTTCCGAGGAGGATAAGCGCATCATCGATGCCGAACACTACCGCATCGAGAACGTCATCCGGGGAACTCGTCTGACCGCGGTTTCGGAGCTGACCTTCAAGGCCCTGCGCGCGGGCGACCGCGTCCTCTCGTTCGGCCTGCTGCCCTCGCTGCGCGTCACCCGCGTCGTGTTTGCCGACCGCGATATCGCCTTCATCCAGGAAAACCGCAAAGACGACGGCGCGTTTGCCGCGGTGCTCCCCGAGCCCCTCGTCAAGGACCAGAGCTACAAGATCCGCATCGAGTATTCCGGCGACAAGGTGCTCTCGAATGAAGGCGGAGGCAACTTCTCGGTCGGCGCCCGCACGAGCTGGTATCCGAGTCTCAACGCATTTAACGATCGCGCCACCTTCGATCTGATTTTCAAGGTTCCCCGGAACTTCACGCTGGTCAGCGTCGGCAATCGCGTGGAGGAGCACCGCGAGGGCGACCTCGCCGTGTCGCAATGGGTTTCGAAAGTGCCTCTGGCCGTCGCCGGATTCAACTACGGGCAGTTCAAGCGGAAAGACCTTGCGGACACAGAGACCCGGCATGCGATCGAAGGCTACGCGACGAGCGAGCTGCCCGGGTACCTCAAAGAATTCGGGGATGAAATCATGTCCACGTCTCCGTCCTCGCTGACCAACAAGGCGCTGGCCGAGACTCAGGCTTCTCTCAAAATTTTCACCCGCTATTTCGGCGAGTCGCCGTACGGCCGCATCGCGATCACGCAGCAGCCGGAGCTGGCTTTCGGGCAGTCGTGGCCGATGCTGGTCTATTTGCCGATCATTGCGTATCTCGATTCGACGCAGCGCTGGAAAATGTTCGGCATCAATAATCGCCTGACCGAATTCATCCAGGAGGTGACCCCGCACGAGGTCGCGCATCAGTGGTGGGGCCACATCGTCGGGTGGGCGTCGTACCACGATCAGTGGCTCTCAGAGGGGTTCGCGGATTTCTC
>JBOGMR010000329.1:0-4481 GCA_050746825.1 Bryobacteraceae bacterium
GGGTCGCCGATCGCCGCGCGTATTGCCAGTACACGCCGGCCGCCGCGACGGCGGCCAGCGCCGCTACCGCAGCGAACCGCCACAGGCCAGCGGGCAACAGTCTTCCTCGCTCGACTCCGCCGAGCGCCCCCTCGATGGACGTCCACAGCCCCTCCGGCGCCGCAGCAACCGGCAGGTGCTCCAGCATCGCCATGCCGATCCGGACGTCCTCGAGATCGCTGCGGCACCGCGGACATCGGGCCAGGTGGATTTCCGCTTGCTCGCTCGCGCGCGCGGTGAGTTGCCCGTCGATATGAGCGGCCAGGTTTCCCGAAATGTGCCTGTCAAACATCGTCATTCCCTGGTCGTGAACCAGCTCCTCAATGGCGCGAGCTTGCCGGCCAGAATCCGATGCCCGCGGCTCAGCCGCGAAGCGACCGTCCCCATCGAGCAGTTCAACACCTTCGCCATCTCCTCATACGAGAGATCCTCGAAATACCGCAGCAGAATCGCGAATCGGAACTGCGCCGGCAGCGACGACACAGCCACCTGGACCGAGCTTGCCATTTGCGCGCGCGCGAATTGCGCGTGCTGCACGCCGGGTTCGGCCAGTGCCTCGGGCCCCAGCGCGCTCAATTCCGCGGCGCGCCATTTCCGCTGCCTGGCCCCGTCCATGCACGTGTTCACCACCAGCCGGTAGAGCCACGTCGAAAACCCCGCGTCTCCCCGAAACTGCCCGATGCCGGTGATCAGCTTCAGAAACACCTGCTGCGTCGCATCGCTCGCCGCCGCTCGATCGCCATGAAAAAAATAGAGCGCGATCGAGTACACTCTGTCCTTGTACGCTTCAAACAGCGTCCGAAACGCGTCCCGATCACCCCGGCGGCAAGACTCGATGACCTCGGAGCTGACGTCGCGATCGCTCAGACCCACCACCGAAGATTAGACGATCCAGCCAGCCGCTTTCTTCCCACGTTGAATACGTGGACATTCTCGTGGCGCAGGCACTCGTGCCTGCCGCGCCGAGACTCGTCTCGGCGCTTGGTGCGGCAGACTTTCAGTCTGCCTCGGGCAGCTCTCCGCCGTACCCAGATTCCGTGTTCATGTCCAACAAAAAGCCAAGCTCCCTTTCCCTTCATTTCACACCGCTTATCCCCAACCCACACCTTTTGCGCCCAACTCCCGCATCCCGTTCACAACGCGCAACAAAATTCTTAACCTCCTTTTCAATCAATAGCTTCCGCAAAATCGCACCCCAAACCCGACCCGGCCCCTCCGGCCTCGCCTGCTAAACTCCAATCGAAAGGACCTTCTTATGTCGTCTGAACGAAAAATCGCCTCCTCGCGAGCCAACGGCGCTAAGTCCCACGGCCCCAAAACTCCCGAGGGTCGCCAAAAATCCTCCATGAATTCCCTAAAACACGGTCTCACTGCCGAAACTCTTGTCGTCGACGGCGAAAATCCCGATGAACTCCCCGGCTTTATTGCCATGACCGTCGACTACTTCCAACCTCAAAACGATTTCGAAACCGAACTGGTCCTCGATCTCGCCGCCATCCGCTGGCGCCTGCGCCGCGTCCCCAAAATCGAGACCGGCCTGTTCGAGGACCGGCAAAAATTCTGCGAGAGCATTTCCTCCGATGACTACTCCGAGCTCTCCGATCAGCACCGCCTCGCCGAGCAATACTTCGGCGTCGAAAAGTCCCTCGACCTGCTCACACGCTACGAGACCCGCCTCCAGCGCCGCTACAACCAGTCCCTCGCCAACCTCCTCAAACTCCGCGCCGCCAAACCCGTCGAAAAAAACGCGCTGAACGAACCCAATCCCACAATCGAACACCACGTCTACGCCAAGCCCATCATGGACCACGCCCATGTCGACGCCGCACCAGCGGCGCCACGCGCTGTCCCCAGCGCGATCCACGTTCCCGCCTCGGCCCCGGCCGGCAAGGCTGCAGCCGGATCGCCGGTCCCCGTCGCCCCGCGTCATTCTCGTTTCTGACTCGCGGCTCCTGTTATCATGAGACTCTCGATGCGGCGCATCAGGCTGTTCTGGCGAAGCGTGTACGACGTGCGCCCTGGCGAAGGTGTGCGCACGCTCTTCATGGCGCTCCATATGACGTGCGTGCTGTTCGCCTACTACATCCTGAAGCCCGTCTCGCGGGCGCTCTTTCTCAACAAATTCGAGATCGATCAACTTCCTTACCTCTACATTCTGATCGCCATGGGCGGCGGACTGCTCGCTTACGCCTACACCCGCATCGCCGTTCGTTCGTCCCTCGCCGCCGCGGTGAACTGGGCTACCGCGATTGCCGTCGCGTGCCTGCTCACTATCTGGTGGCTGCTGCGGTTCAACTTCGATTGGATGCTGTACGTGTTCAACATCTGGGTCAGCCTGTTCAGCATCGTGATGGTGTCGCAGGGCTGGCTGGTCGCCGCCAACATTTTCGATTCGCGCGAGGCCAAACGCCTCTACGGATTACTGGGCCTCAGCGCGGTGGCCGGCGCTGCCTTCGGCGGCGAGTTTACGTCGCGGCTGGCCCGCCTGGTCGAATCGCGCGACCTCCTCCTCGCCACCGCCGGCATGGTGCTCCTCGCGTACGCCTGCATTCGTGTAGTCGCCGCGCAGAAGGACGTGAATCTCGCTGCGGCCCAGGCCGGCGATGCGGACGAGGAGTTCGACTTCAAGGACATCGTCACCGGCATTCGCCGTCACCGGCACCTCCAGGTCATCATGGGGATCATCACCATCACCTTCGTCGTCGACGTGATGGTCGAATACCAGTTCAGCGTCATGGCGAAGGACGCCTACCCCAACAAGAAGGACCTGACCGCATTCCTCGGCAGCTTCTACGGCGTCTATCTGAACCTCGCCACCTTCACGATGCAGTTTTTTCTGACTTCGCTGGTCGTCCGGCATTTGGGAGTGGGCGGAACGTTGAGGATCATGCCGGTGGTCATCGGAGTCGCCGCCGGCGTCGTGATGTTCGTGCCGCGTCTCGCCGCTGCGTCCGCCTTGCGTCTCTCGGAAGCCGCGACGCGCTATTCGTTCAATCGCACCGGCATGGAGCTTCTCTACCTGCCGTTGCCCGCCGATCTGAAGAAACGAACCAAGGCGTTCGTCGACATCTTTATGGATCGCTTCGGACGAGGCGTCGGCGCGATGGTTCTGATGGGTTACACCGCGCTCGTCGAGAAGAATCCCAAGAACCCGAACCTGACGAAGGTTTCCGCGCTGATCCTCGCGATCTCTATTCTCTGGATTCTGCTTTCCTCGCTCGTAAGCCGCGAATACCTGGCCACCATCCGCAAACGCCTCGAGTCTCGCCGGCTCGATCTGGAAGGCGCACGCATCACGGTCGCCGGCGCCGAGACCGTCGCGCTGCTCGAAAAGGCCATCGCGCAGGGAACGCCGCGCCAGGCGGCCTACGCCCTCGGACTTCTCGGCGATGTGCCGGGTTACGACTTCACGCCGCACGTCGAAACGCTGGCGCGGCATGAACGCAGCGAGTGCCGGATCAAAGCGTACGAAGTGGCGGAGGCGGCGCGTTACGGCGGGCTGGTCGATCTCACAGCGCGCGCGCTCGAAACGCCCGGCGATGCGCGCGAGCAGCACGCGGCCCTCGCCTATCTGCTGGCCGTCTCGCCCGAACGCCCGATCACCGCGGACTGGGTCCGGCAAGCCATGTCGGACGGCAACGCCTGGCGCCGCTCTCTGGCCGCGCATGCGATCGGCTTGCATGCCCAAGATACTTGCGGAGCGCTGCACCGCCTCCTCGACGACCGTGACGTGCTGGTGGCCTCCGCCGCGTGCCGCGCCGCCGGACGGATTGGCGACCGGATCTATTTCGAGCAGATCGTCCGGCGCCTTGGCGACCCGGCCGTGCGTGGGACCGCCATCGAGTCGCTCGCGATGTACGGAGCCCGAGTCTGCGGCTCGCTGGCCGACATTCTGGCCGACAGCAATGCGCCGCTCGCCGTTCGCCGCCAGATCCCGCGCGTGCTCCGCCTGATTCGCGATCAACGCAGCGTGGAGGTGCTGATCGGGTCCCTCGCCACCGCCGATCCCGCCATCCGCACCGCCGTCGTCAAGGCGCTGAACCGGCTGCGCGAGTCCGCTCCGCAGCTTCAGTTGCCGGCCCTGCCGATCAACCGGCAGATCCGCAGCGAGGCCCTCGAGTGTTTCGTTCTGCGTGCGCAGCTTGCACCGCTCAGGGCCGCGGCTGGCGCGCGAACCGCTTCGGCGTTGCTCGCGCGCACGCTCGAAACGCGAGCGCAACAATCGATGGAACGTCTGTTCCGGCTGCTGGGCCTCGAATATTCGCCGAACGAAATCTATAACGCCTATCTCGCCCTCCAGTCCGGCAAGCACGAGCGCATCGCGGCGGCCCACGACTATCTCGATGGACTGCTCGAGCGCGAAATCAAACGCCTGGTGCTGCCGCTCGTCGACTCGGGCGGCCGCCTGCCCGCGCACGCCCGCGATCTGTTCGGTATCGAGC
>JBOGMR010000330.1:0-8936 GCA_050746825.1 Bryobacteraceae bacterium
GGTTGGAGCCGCAACCAACGTGGTCGCGCCCGGCGTCGGCACCGTGATCGGCAGCGCCATCGGCGGTGGCGGCTACATGGCAGAGATGCAACAGTTCCTCGAACTGCAGCGCGCCGTCAACATGGAACAGCGCCAGTACGAAGCGCAGTCCAACGTGATGAAGGCGAAGCACGACGCCGCGATGTCGGCGATTCGCAACATTAAATAATTGACTCCGCGGGAAGCGGGCCTCGCGCCGGCTCGCTTCCCCGGACAGAGGAGCACACGATGAGATGGGATATCGCACCGTCCAATGAGGAAGTGACCCTTCTGATGGAGGCCGGCCTCGCCTATCGCGACGCAGGCAAGTATCAGGAAGCCTCCGATGTATTCACCGGCGTCCGGGCCCTTGCGCCTCAGAGTGAGGTTCCCGAAGTGGCGCTCGGCACCGTTAGCTTCCACCAGGCCGATTTCGCCGACGCCGTCAAGCACTACAACCGCGCCCTGGAAGTCAATCCGAAGAGCGCCTATGCGCACGCGCATCTGGGCGAGGCTCACCTTTTTCTGAAGGACAAAGACGCCGCGCTTCAGCATCTCAAGAAGGCCGTCGAGCTCGATCCGCGCGGCGAGTCAGGAAAGATGGCGCGCAGCTACATCGATTTCGCAGCGACATTGGAGTACCGGTGAATTGCAGCCGGCACAAGCCAGGGTAATAGACTGAGCTGAGAGACGCGACCATGGACATCAAACGCACAGGCCCAGGCATTCCGGCATTCGAGCCCTCCCGAACCGGCGAGGTAAACAAGCCTGACAAGAGCTTCGCCGCGCCGCAGGCCGGCCCTACCAGCCAGCCTTCCGCAGCGCCCACGCCCGGACTCGAATCCGTCACTTCCCGCTTTTCCAAAGCCGACCTGAATGACCCGGCCAAGCTCGAAACCATGGTCCGCAGCTCGGTCGACGAGTTGATCAACGCGCAGTTCGGCGGACAGCCACCGCTTACCGAGGCCCAGAAAGCCCAGATCGGCGACTTCATGAGCAGCGATCCTTTGATCCGCCGCCAGATCGAGCGGTATCTCGAAAGGGTGTTGAAGTAGCCGTGCAGTTGAGCCTGGTAGTCACGTCGAAGAACGATCAGTCGTCGCAGAACGTGCGCTGTTCCCTCGACGAGCGGCTGGTGCTGGGAAGGACGGTCGACAGCCCGATCCCTCTTGATGGCGCGGGCATTTCCCGCGAGCATCTCGCGATTGAGAGCGAAGGTGAGGAGATCTTTGTCACGGATTTAAGCAGTAACGGGAGCTGGGTGAATGGAGACCGCATTCCGAGATCGCGGAGGCATCGCGTGCAGCCAGGCGATGCGATCGAGCTGCCGGGGTACGAGATCCATTTCCAGCTCCTGGCCGGTCCCGAGAAGGCGCCGGCCGCGACCACGGTGTCTCCCGTGCCCGCCGCGGCGCCGCCCGCTCCGGCGCGGATTGAGCCCGCGATGACCGTGGCGGCCCCGGCGGGCGCGGTAGGCAAGGCCCTCGGACCCGTGGCATCGCTGCTCGGGTCGTTCTCGGGCCTCGAGATTTTTATGCTGATCGTGGACGCGCTTGCAATCGTCCTGCTGGTGAATTACTTCGCATCGTAGGCGAGTCGGCCCGCGTCCAAGGAGAATGTGATGTTTCGCCTTAAGTTCGCTTTCGTTTGTCTGGTGGCGCTTGGCGCCGGCATGGCGGAGGAAGCCTCGGTACGCGCCCGGGAGCTCGCCGCCATGTTTTACACCGACACGCTGCCGGCACCCAAGAATGTCGCGCAGAAGAAACCCGCTCCGAAAGCCGCACCGCAACCTGCTCCCGTTCGCCGCCGCGTCGGACTCAAGTATCGCCTCCAGCTCCATGATGGAGTCCTCACTGCCGATGTCGATCCCTCGCGCGAGTTCCGCTCGGGCGACGAAATCCGACTCCACGTCGAATCCAACATCGACGGCTACCTGTACATCGTCCAGAAAGGCAGCTCCGGGATTGCCAAGGTCCTTTTTCCGGCCGCCGAAATCAATGGCGGCAGCAACGCGGTTCGGCGTGGCATCCCCTACCCGGTTCCCGCGGAAGGCTTCTTCCAGTTTGATCAGAATCCCGGAGAAGAGCGCCTCACAGTCATTGTGAGCCGCGTCGCTCTCGAGTCAGTGCCGCAGACGGCGCCGGCCGAGCGACTTCAGATTTCGCTGCCAACTCTGAACGCCGAGCTCGCTCGCGTGGTTCGCGCGCGAGATCTCGAGTTCGTCAAGGAGACCGGCCCCGTGCTCAATAACGCCGCGCCGTCCAGCCAAGCCACCATTTGGGTCAACACCAGCGAGGAACGGAACGATGCGGTTTTCGCCGACATCGTCCTGAAACACCGATGAGAACCAGCGCCAAGCCCTGCGTCAGCCGGTGTGACAACGAAACCTCACGCAGAACCGCAACCGTAAGGGAGGGGCGCGGCTCCGGCATTCTCGGGGTTGTGTGCGCCGTCTGCTGCCTCGCCCAGGAGCCCCCGCGCGCACGCGACCTCTTCTACAATCCCGCGCGCGCGCAGAATGCAGCGGCGACGGCCACGCTGGGACTGCGCTACAGCTTGCTCAAGATGCTGCCGGACGGCGCATTCGCCGAAGTCGATCCGTACGCTTCCTTCCGCGACGGCGACGCTGTCCGTGTCGGCGTCGAAGCCAATCAGTCCGGTTACCTCTACGTGATTCACCGCGGCACCAGCGACACCTGGTACCTCATGATCGACTCGGTCGTGCCTGTGGAAAAGGGCAAGCGCTACGAAGTCCCGGGCAACGGCCTGTTCCGTTTCCGTGGGCAGCCCGGAATTGAAAAACTCTTCCTGGTGCTGTCACGCGCGCCGGAGCCGAGCATCGAGAGCGTGATTCACTCGCTGCAGAAACAAACGGCTGCGCCCGGCTCCAAACCCGCGCGCCGGCCCGATCTGCGCATCACGAATGTCCCGCTCGACGACTCGCTGCTGATGGGTTTGCGCCAGGCCTCCGCGCGCGACCTCATCTTCGAAAAGACCGCCGACGGTTCCACTGAGAAGGCTTTCTACGTGGTAAACCAAAGCTCCGATGGCGGATCGCGCGTGGTCGTCGACATCAATTTGAGGCACGAGTAGCCATGCGCCGCGCCGCTCTATTCTTCGCCTTCGCCGCCATCGCCGCCGAAGCGCCACAGCGCATGGAGATTCAGCTCGAGCGCAAAGCTTCCTCAGGCTGGTCCGCGGTTGATCCGTCGACTGTGTTCCGAGCCGGCGACCTCGTGCGCTTCCGGTTCCGCGCCAGCTTCCCCGGCTACCTCTACGTCATCAATCACGGCACCTCAGGGAAATCCGCCGTGCTCTTTCCGGCGAATGACAGCGGCCGCGAGAATCGCGTCGAAGCCAATCGGGACTACTTAGTCCCGGCCACTTCGGGAGCCTTCCGCATCACCGGCCCGGCGGGCCACGACGTTCTGGTCTGGGTAGTCAGCGCGAGTCCTCTGGCTCGCGAAGCTGCGCCGCCCGCACCTGCAGAAGGCCCCGCCCGTGATCTGGCGCCCCGCTGCAACGACGCCATCTTCCGGACGCGCGGCGATTGCGTCGATGACAACGCTGGCCCCAAAGCTGCACCTTCGCAGCGTTCCCGCGACCTCATCTTCATCCGGCGCGACAAGCTCTCTGTGATCTCGTCGGCCTCACCGATCGGCGAGCCGGTTCTGTACGAATACCGCCTGGCGCACAAGTGACCGCCATGAAACGCGACCTCGCCCTGTTGCTCACCGTGACCGCCGCGTTGGCGCAGCAACCTTCGCGCGACCTGGTCTTCGAGGCCGCGGGCGACCAGGCGCCGCCCCGCGTCTCAATCCCGCGCAGCTACGCACTCGTGATCGGCGTCTCAAAATATCCGAAGCTGGTGCCCGAAGCGCAGCTTCTCTACGCCGAGCGCGACGCCGACGAAATCTACTCGACTCTCATCAGCCCCGAGGGCGGCAACTTCCAGAATGTCCGCCGCCTCATCGGTCCGAAAGCCACGCTCGCAAACATACGCAAGGAACTCGAAGAGTGGCTTCCCTCCGTGACCGGCCCCGACGACCGCGTGCTTGTCTACTTTGCCGGGCACGGCTACGTCGATCGCGGCAAGGCGTACCTTGCGCCCTACGATCTTGACCCCGCCGCCATCGCCGCCACCGGCTATCCGATGGAAACTCTCGGCCGCATCTTCGCCGGGAAGATCAAAGGCAAGTGGAAGGTGCTGCTCACCGACGCCTGCCACAGCGGCGCGATCGACCCCAACGCCGACGCCCCTACGCTCAACCGCACGCTCTCCAGCCTCGATCCGTCGCTGTTCTCGTTCACGGCCAGCCGCGACCGCGAGGTGTCCTATGAGCACTCGAGTTGGGGCGGCGGCCACGGCGTGTTTACCTATTACGTCAAAGCCGGCCTCGAAGGCGAAGCCGACGAATCGGGCGACGGCATCGTGACGGCCGATGAGCTCGTCGAATACGTCCGCCGTAACGTGCGCGAGGCCACCAAGGCCGCGCCGAGAGGCCCGCAGACGCCGACCTCCGATCGCGGCAGTTTCGATCCCAACATGCTGCTCGCCTACGTCGCCGCGCGCGTCCGTCCCAAAGCGCCCGCACCGGCGAAGAACGGGACCTGGATTATCGAAACCAACATGGACGGCGTCGAGATCTTCATCGACGGCAAGTCAGCCGGTGTCGTCAACAAAGGCCAGCCGCTACGCCTGCCCGGTCTCGCTCCCGGCGCGAAGACGGTGCAAGGTTTCCGGCAAGGCTACGAGCCTGACGGTCCCCGCGAAGAAACCGTCTATCCCGGCCAGGAAACCACGATCACGATCCGCATCCGATTTCCGGTGCGCCGCAAAAAGGCGGCCGTGGATCTGTTCAACCAAGGCCTCGAATTCTACAATCGCGGCCAGCCCGACAACTACCGCCGTGCCGCCTCCCTCTTTCAGAGAGCCCTCACCGGCGATCCCCAATACAAAGAAGCAGCCCTCTACCTGGGCCGCACATTCAACGCGCTCTTCGACCAGGACCAGGCGCAGAAGTTCCTCCGGCGCGCTATCGAAATCGACGGCAGCTACGCCGAGGCCCGGACGGCGCTGGGCGGCATGCTGCTCGACACCGGCAACGAGGACGAGTCCATCCGCCAGCTCACTGCCGCCGCGCGCAGCGACCCGTCCAGCGCGACCACCTGGTATTTGCTCGCGCAGGCCTTCAACATGCGGGATCAATATCCGCAGTCGATCGAAGCCGCGCACAAGGCGATCGCGATCGCTCCGCATAACGCCGAGTCGCATTTCTGGCTGGCGGAGAGTCTTCGCAGGAGCGGGTCGTACGAGGAATCGAAGAAAGAATACCTGCAATACCTGCGGCTCAGCAACTTCGACAGCAAACTTCTCGGCAAGCTGAACTATCACATCGGCGGATGGATTTACGGCAAGGCGAAGAAGAAGCGCGCGTCGCAGCACGACATATGGGAAGACCTTCGCAGCCTCGCCTACTTCGGCCTCTGCGACGCCGAGCGCAAGCTCAACCGCTTCGACGCCGCGATTCCCTACTGCCAGCGATCGCTGGCCTACGATCCCGACGACGCGCTCACCCACTACGTGGCCGGGCTCGCCTATGCCGGTAAGGGCAACGAGTCCAACCGTATCGAGGATTTTTCCGCCGCCCGGCGCCACCTCCAGAAGATGCTCGCCATCAACCCGTCTCTCGCCGAAGCCGACTACGCGCGCAAGAATCTCGCCAGTATCGAAGCCCTGCTGCGTCAGAACTGACGGCGAGCTACCGCTCCCACTCCTTGATCAGCCGATCCGCCCGCGCAATCTGATCGGCCGTTCCCCGCAGCGCCACGGCCCTATGCGCGTTGTAAGTGAACAGCCGTCGCACTTCGGTCATCGAGCGAAGCTGGACAGCGATCTCCTGGAGACGCTGCGGCGTCTCGGCGCGCGTCAGGTAAAACACCCGCACGACATCGTCGCCGACGCCGGTCAGCCGGTGTTCCGCCGCACCAGCGCTCTGGCCCTGCGTAGTTGTCCGGGCGCTTTCCAACTCGTTCACCACAGCCATTCCGCGAATTTGACCTGGGCCTCCGTTCCGCGCAGCGCCATCATCTTTGGAGCCGTGTAGATGAACAGCCGCCGAATGTCTGTCATCGAGCGCACCAGCGTGGCGACTTCCTGTAGGCCCTGCGCCGACTGGGTGTGCTGGAGTTGAAACACTCGCGTCACATCTTCGCCGCCATCCGACAGCCGATACTCACGCGTCGCGGACCCTGGAGAAGGCGCCGGCCGGCTCGCTGGTTTGTCGAACTCATAAAACAGCCACTCGGCAAGCCCAACCTGGGCGGTCGTTCCGCGCAACGTCAATGTCTTTTGGGTGGTGTCGGCCGACAACTGACGGATGTCCGCCATGGAGCGGATCGTCGCGGCGATTTCCTGAATGTCTTGCACTGTCCCCGTGTGTGTGAAGCGAAACACTCGATCCTGGTTCGCATCGGCGGCAGGTTGCCCGAACGCCGCGGCGGCGAACAGCGCGGTAATCACAAGTTGTCTGGCGAGCATGGTGAGATCAACTCCTCTGGTACGCTCGACGCTCTCAACCAGCCAATCGTGCCGGACCTACTCGATCGCGTTACTTTGCCGTCTTCGGCAGCGCGAACGCCACATACGCGCCGCGGATCTTCTCCTGTGTCGCCGGCGTCAGCCCGACCTGCGCCGAAGCGCAGAACGCCACGTACTGGCGCCCGCCCACTTCGTACACGGCGGGAATGCCTTCGAGCGCTGCGTCCAGCTCGTGTTCCCACAGAACTTTCCCGCTCGCGACATCCAGCGCGCGTACTTTCTTATCGCGCGTGCCCGTGAAAATCAATCCTCCCTCTGTGACCACGGGACCCACTTTCGGGTAGTGAGTTCCCGTGTTCTTGAAGCCCTTTGCGGCAAGCGCCGGCACCTCGCCCAGAGGAATCTTCCACAGGATCGTTCCCTCGTTCAGATCGTATGCGGTCAGCGACGTCCACGGCGGCGCAATCGGAGACAGACCGTCGCTCGCAATCATGAATCCGAATCCGCTGTAGTAGCGCTCGCCGGCCGATGCGGCCAGCGCTGCGTCGTCCTTCGGATCTTTTGCAAGCTTGAGCATCGCCGGAAGATCCTTCGAGACGACAAACAACTTTCCAGCCGCCGGATCGACCGCCGCCCCGCTCCAATTCGCACCGCCATTGTTGCCCGGCATCTGCACCGTGTTGCGCTTCCCAGGCGGCGTGAACATGCCTTCATTGCGCGCGCTCAGCATCTCGTCGCGGAATTTCGCGCGATCCTCCGGAGTGAGAAACGGACTCAAATCATCCACCGTGAACTTCTGCCGCGCGAACGGCGGCGGCTTCGACGGAAACGGCTGCGTCGCCCAAGTTGCTTCACCCGGCATGTCCGAGCGGGGGACCGCGCGCTCTTCGATTGGCCAAAGCGGCTCGCCTGTGACGCGGTTGAACACCCACACGAATCCCTGCTTGCTCACCTGCGCCACGACGTCAACCGGCTTTCCCTGTCGCCGTACCGTCAACAGCTTCGGAGCGGTCGGATTGTCATAATCCCAGATGTCGTGGTGGACCATCTGAAAGTGCCAGAGGCGTTTGCCGGTGCGGGCATTGAGCGCCAGCAGGCAATCGCCGAACAGGTTCGCGCCGCTCCGGTCCACGCCGTAAAAGTTGTACTTGGCGCTGGCGGTGGGCGCGTAGACGATACCGCGCCTGGTGTCCACAGAAAGTTCGCTCCAGACATTCGCACCGCCGACGCGCTTCCACGCGTCCTTCGGCCACGTGTCGTAGCCGAATTCGCCCGGCCGGGGAATGGTGTGGAAGGTCCACACCAGCTTTCCTGTGCGCACATCGAACGCCCGGATATCGCCAGGCGCCGAGCCATATCCCTGATTGGTTGCCGAACCCAGAATCAGCAGGTCCTCAAACACGCGCCCTGGCGTGGTCGACTGCACCAGACGGATCGCGGCGGGATCGCGATCGAGTCCCTGCTTGAGATCGACGCGCCCGTCGTCGCCGAAAGTCAGAATCAGCTTGCCTGTCCGCGCATCGATGGCGCGCAGGAAGTGATTGCTCGAATACAGCAGCCGCCGTTCGGAACGGTCCTTGCTTTCCCAATAGTTGATCCCACGGCTCGTAATCACGCGCGTATCCGGTTCAGGAGTGTGAGTCCAGGTTTCCTGCCCTGTTGCTGCATCCAGCGCCACGATCGAGTTGTTCCGCGCGAGAACATACATCGTCCCGTCCACGACGAGCGGGTTGAAGAAATACTTGTTGCTGTCTCCGGTTGGAAAGGTCCAGGCGCGTTCGAGCTTGCTTACGTTCGACGGGTTGATCTGCGCGAGCGCCGAGTATTGCGCCGAATCGGCGGCGCCGCCGTAGTCGCTCCAGGTCTTGCGGTCCTGCGCCACAGTGGGCAATACCAACACCAACGCGAGCAATCCGAAGCCAAGCATCCCACCATAATACTGAGACCGCCGCCGTCAGGGAGCTGTCCCGGCATCTCGCACTTTCGCAATCACCTCATGGATGGCCGCGATCACTACGTCCGGCCGATCCAGTTGCATCCAATGGCCGGCATCAGTCACGACGTCCATTCGGCCTCCGAAGGCGCGCGCCAGGCTTTCGTGCCCCTCGCGTTGCTCCGGTGTCGCATTCGCCGCCGACAGGACGATGAGTGGGATGGAGCGAGGCGCGCCGCTCGACGCAAGTAGTTTCGCCACGGCCGCCGAACTCCCCGGCACGGTTTCCAGATACTGCGCCATCCCTTCAAAGCTCTTGGGATTGCTCCAGTGCGATCGGATCATCGGCCAGACTTCCTCCGGCAGTTTCCGGATCTCGCCGGCAATCCGCTCCGTGAAAGCGGCGCCGCGACCGCTGCTCGCTCCCGCGATCAGCTTCGGCGC
>JBOGMR010000331.1:0-4864 GCA_050746825.1 Bryobacteraceae bacterium
GAATATCCGTACACGTGCGCGTGCAGGTCCACCAGCCCCGGCGTCACGTAAAGCCCTTTGGCGTCGATGACTTTTGCGGCGCGCACCGTGGGGATACTCGCCGCGACGCGCGCAATCTTGCCTCCGGCAATGGCGATATCCCTGACGTCGTCGAGCCCGCTGGCCGGATCGATCACGCGCCCGCCTCGGATTACCAGGTCGTAATCCTGCCCTTGCGCCCCCAGGACCGCGAGCGTCAATAAGACTGCTAGTCGCATATTGGCTGCCACATGGTAACATGCTGAAACCCGCGGCCGGGTCCGCCCGTCCGACGCTCTTATGAGACACCTCGGCCTGTTGCTCCTGTCGGCTTCCCTGCCCTCCGCCGCCTTCGCCCAGCCTGACTTCCGGACCCACAACTTCACCGCCAGTTTCGGAGCGGGACAGCCGCGTGCCGACCTCCGCAACCTCTACAGCGACAGCTTCCTGTTTGGATTCAACTACGGGTACCGGTTCCACCCGCTCTTCCAGCTTGACGCCGGCCTCGATACGGTCTTCGGAGCTGCCGGCGTGCGCGACTTCCTGCCGACGGTGTTCGGAGACCTGCGCATCCGCGACCATCAGTTCCTGGCGCCCTTCGGTGGGCGCGCGATCATACCCATTGCCAGCGACCGCATCCAGATTTTCGGCGGCGGCGGCGGAACCTATTTCCGCTACTCGGAGCGGATCCGCCAACCCTCCGATTTTTACCGCATCGATTGCAGCGTCTGCGCCTCCCGCGACGGTTTCGGTTACTACGCCTTGGCCGGCGCCAATTTCGCGCTTGACCACTACCGCCACTTTCGCCTCGGCGCGAGCGCGCGCGTCTACCGCGGCCACACGAGCGGCGATCCCCTCGGCGCTGTGGCGGGCATCCGCACGCGCGATCACTGGGTTAACCTGCTCGGCGAGTTCACGTTCAGCTTCGGTGGAAGGCCGTATTGGCAAATGAGGTAATCGCAAATCGGAACACACGATCCGAAGCCGCCGCCGAAGCCCTGCGCATGACGACGAGCGGATCGAGCGCCCGAAGGTTAAGAAGCGTCGCCGTCCGCGCCCGTGAACACGCGCATCGGTAGGCCCGGCGTGATGTCGAGACGTCTGATCGTGACGCGCTTGCCGGCCGCTCCGGCGGGGACAAGGATGAGAATTCCTGTTCCACCCACGAAGGGGGCCTTCAATCCACTCGGCGACAGACGTCCGATACGTCTACAGCGTTTACGTCGCAAGCCGGACGGAGGCGCTGACGGGCTTGATTGTGACGAGCACCCTGCCGCCTGGCGTGAGGTTTCTCGAAAGACCGCGCCGCTCGCTTCGATGCTGCCGCTAGTGCGAACGACGGCCCGCCCGCCGTCATCGGCGAATGAAACAGCGCGGGAGAGAATCAGCGCGGCCAGAGTGGTCACCTCGGGTTTCCTGTGGCCAGTCGTTCTCATGCCGCCAGTTCTAGGGCCGAGCGCCGGGAGAGTCGTGATCAACTTGTAAATCTTCTGTGAAGTTCTTACCATGGAGTTTTCCCTTGAATGCTGCGCTTTGAAACTGCGGGTGAGTCGCACGGCGAATGCCTCGTCGCGACGCTGACCGGACTACCCGCGGGAATCCCCATTTCGCTCGACGCCATCAACCGCCAGCTCTGGCGGCGCCAGCAGGGCTACGGCCGCGGCGGGCGCATGAAGATCGAAACCGACACCGTCCATATCGTGTCGGGGGTGCGTCACTCGCACACCATCGGATCGCCGATCGCGCTGCTCATCCAGAATCGCGACTGGAAGAACTGGACCGGCGCGCTGCCGGTTGAAGACATCGACGGCGGTGAAGACAAGAAAAAGCCGGTCACGCGGCCCAGGCCCGGCCACGCCGACCTGGCGGGCGCCATCAAGTACAATTTCCAGGATGCGCGGTACATCCTCGAGCGGGCGAGCGCGCGCGAGACCACGGCGCGCGTCGCGGTGGGCGCGATCGCCAAGGCATTCCTCGGCGAGTTCGGCGTCGAGGTGTTGAGTCATGTGATCGCCGTGGGGTCAATTCGGCTTGATCGCACGGCATCCTGGGATGAGATCGCCGCGCTCAGCAACAGCGACGAAATCGTGCTCGGCTGCATCGACGCGGACGTGGAGAAGAAGATGAAGGAGGTCGTCGACGAAGCCTTCCGCACCGGCGACACGGCCGGCGGCATCTTCGAGGTCGTGGCGCACAACGTGCCGCCCGGGCTGGGCTCGCATATCACGTGGGATTCGCGGCTCGACGGCCGCCTCGCGCAGGCGATCGTTTCCATGCAAGCGGTCAAAGGCGTCGAAATCGGATTCGCCGCCGAGGGCTCGGCGAGCTTCGGCTCGAAAGTCCAGGACACGATTCACTATCAGCGCGAGGAACGCCGCTTCACCCGCGGCAACAATCGGGCCGGCGGCCTGGAAGGCGGCATGACGAACGGAGAGGACGTGATGGTGCGCGGATTTCTCAAGCCGATTTCGACGCTCCGCCGGCCGCTCGAATCGGTTGACCTGGCGACGCGCGAGCCCGCGCTGGCCGCCTACGAGCGGTCTGACGTCTGCGTCGTGCCCGCGGCCGGCGTCATCGGCGAGGCCATGGTCGCGATTGTGCTCGCGCAGGCGTTCCTCGAAAAATTCGGCGGCGACTCCCTCGGCGAAACCAAACGCAACTTTGAAGGCTACATCCAGCAGGTACGAGACTTCTGATGATCTACCCCATCGTCAAATACGGCGATCCAGTCCTCGAGCGCGCCGCCGGCATCGTCACCGAATTCGACACGCCGGAGCTGCACCAGTTCCTCGAAGAAATGTTCGAATCGATGTACGCGTCCAAGGGCGTGGGGCTCGCCGCGCCCCAGATCGGCTTCTCACGCCGCATCGCCGTGATCGACACGTCGACGGGAGAAGATCCCGCGCAGAAGCTCGTGCTGATCAACCCCGAGATCATGCACACCGAGGGCCGCCAGAAAAGCGAGGAAGGCTGCCTCAGCATCCCCGGATTTCGCGAGGAAGTCACACGCGCCAAGCGCGTCACCGTCCGCGCGCAGAACGCCAAGGGCGAAACGTTTGAGATGACTGGTGAAGACCTGCTGGCCCGCGCGTTCCTCCACGAAACCGATCATCTGCACGGGCGCCTTTACATCAGCCACATCAGCGCGCTCAAGCGCGACCTCATCCGCCGCAAGGTGCGCAAGATGGCCAAGGCGGGAGAGTGGACGTAGTTTTTCTCGGCACTCCCGTGTTCGCCGTGCCCACGCTGGAACGGCTGATCGAAGCCGGCCACCGCGTGAAATTGGTCGTCACCCAACCGGACCGTCCGAAAGGACGGGGCCGGGCGTTGGCCTCGCCGCCGGTCAAGGAATGCGCACTTCGCCACGGACTCGAAGTCTTCCAGCCCGAGCGAATCCGCCGGCCGGAGGCGATCGAACGGCTCTCGTCACTGCGCGTGCCCGCGATGGTCGTGGTGGGCTACGGGCAGATTATTCCGCAGGCCGTGATCGACCTCGCGCCGCTCGGCATCATCAACGTCCACGCATCGCTACTGCCGAAATATCGCGGCGCCGCGCCTGTGCAGTGGGCGATAGCCAACGGCGAAACGCGCACCGGCGTGACAACAATGCGGATCGACGCCGGACTCGATACGGGCGACATCCTGCTTCAGGCGGAGACCGGCATCGGTGAGGAAGAGGACGCCATTGAGCTCGCCGCAAGACTCGCGCCGATGGGCGCGGATTTGCTGGTCGAAACACTCGCGGGTCTCGAGCGCGGCTCCGTCACGCCGCGGCCGCAGGATGCCTCGCTCGCCACGCTCGCCCCGATCCTCAAAAAAGAGCACGGGCGGATTATCTGGACCTCCGGCGCGTGCGCGACCCTCAACCGCATCCGCGGCCTGGCGCCATGGCCAGGCGCTTACACGTCGTTCCGCGGCCAGGCGTTGCATGTTTGGAAGGCGCAGCTCGCAGACACGCGGACGGACGCGCCCGCCGCGACGCTGCTCCGCGACGGACAACGGCTCCTCGCCGCGTGCGGCGACGGGTCGGCACTCGAACTGGTCGACGTCCAGCTTGAAGGAAAGAAGCGAATGCCCGGAGCGGCCTTCGCCAACGGCCAGCGTTTGACAGAGAATGAAAAACTGGGAGAGTGAATTGAATCTGCCGCTCGGATATAAGTACGCGACGACTTACGCCGGAATCCGTAAGGACAAGCGCGACGACCTGGCGCTGATCGTTTCGGCGGTGCCCGCCGCAGCGGCCGTCGCGTTTACGCAAAACCGCGTGCAAGCGGCTCCGGTCACTGTCGGGCGGAAACACCTCGCACGCTCCGGCAGCCGTCTCGGCGCGATCCTTATCAACGCGGGCAATGCCAATTGCGCCACTCGCACCGGCGAACGCGTGGCCCTCGATTGCTGCCGCGCGGCCGCGCGCGCGCTGCGTATGCCGATCGAGCAGGTGATGCCGTCCTCGACCGGTGTCATCGGTGTCGAGCTCGATGCAAAGCTCATCGTCAACGCCCTTCCGCGCCTGGTGCAAAATCTCTCCGAGGATCGCTTCGAGCAAGTCGCCCACGCCATAATGACGACGGATACGGTACCCAAAACGGCTTCAGCCGCCGTCGAAACTTCGCGCGGCGTAGTTCGCATCGCTGGACTCACGAAGGGCGCGGGTATGATCCAACCCCTGATGGCGACCACGCTCGGCTACGTCATGACGGATGCCAATATTGCGCCCGCCAAGCTCCGTCCGATGATGACGCGCCTGGTCGAGCGGAGCTACAACCGGCTGTCGGTGGACGGCGACACGTCGACCAACGACACGCTGGCGCTGCTGGCGAACGGCACATCGGGCGTCGCCGTACGG
>JBOGMR010000332.1:0-5582 GCA_050746825.1 Bryobacteraceae bacterium
GCATCACGCCGGCGACGCTGACGGCAGGGCTGCCGGGAACTGCATTCTCGCAGACGTTCACGGCCGTCGCCTCGAGCGGCGCCGTCACCTGGTCGATTGCCTCGGGCTCGCTGCCGCCGGGGCTGACGCTCAACACATCGACCGGCGTGATCAGCGGGACGCCCACCACGCTCGGCGAGTATCGCTTCACGCTTCGCTGGGCCGACAGCGCGGGCAACAGCTTCTCACGAGACTTTACTCTCGCGATCGGCGCGCGCCTGAGCTTCGCGTCGGAGTCCCGGCTACCGCCTGTGAGCGCCGGCGCCAACTATGAGGTCCCGATCAGCGCATCCGGCGGCGCTGTTCCGTACCGGTTCGCAGTCACCGGAGGCTTGCTGCCTGCGGGCTTGACGCTCGACCCGACCGGCCGTCTTTCGGGAGCCGCACGCAACGAGGGTTCGTACCGATTCACGGTAACCGTCACGGACAACGCGCAGGCCACGGCAACGCGCGAATTCTCGCTCGAGGTCGGGCCGCCGCTGGTCATCTCGACGGGCGCCACGCTCCCGGCCGCGACGTACGGTCAGGCGATTTCGATCGAGCTGCAGGCCACTGGCGCGCAGCCGCCTTACCTTTGGAGGGTCACGGCGGGCGCGCTTCCCGGCGGCGTTTCCGTATCTCCGGCAGGTCTTCTCAGCGGGACACCACAAGCCGCCGGAACATTCCGATTCACGGTCGAAGTGATTGACAACAGCTCGCTATTCCGCGCGCAGACGTCACGCGAATTTACGCTGGTGGTTCAGCCGCCGGCGGTGTCGCCGGTGAGTGTGACCGGCGCGTCCGACACCGTGCAGCCGGCGCAACAGCCGGTTCTCGGTGTCGAAATCGCCTCGGCGTATCCGCTGCCGCTGGCCGGAACGCTCACATTGACATTTGTGCCCGATGCGGTGAATCCGGCGGACGATCCTTCCGTGCAGTTCCTGCCGCGCGGGCGTACGCTCGACTTCACGATTCCGGCCGACGCGCTGCGCGCCGAGTTCGCCGCTCCCGCGACAATCCAGACCGGGACGGTGGCGGGCGAAATCCGTATCGCTGTTGCCCTCACAAGCGGCGGCGTGGCGGTGACGCCGGCGCCCCCTCCGCGAATCATTCGCGTCAACCGTTCCGCGCCGGTCATCCGGAGCGTCAGCCTGAATCGAACCGCGACGGGATTCGACGTGGTTGTGACGGGCTACTCGACGCCGCGCGATGGAATCGCCAGCCGTTTCCGGTTCGAAAGCTCCGGCGGCAACCTGACCACGCCGGAGGTCAACGTCCAGTCGAATGCGCTTTTCACCGGTCATTTCACGAGCCAGTCGTCGGTGGCGACGGGCGGCACGTTCCAGTACATTCAGTCGTTCAGCGTAACGGGGGACTTTGGCATTCTACGCTTCGTCGAGGTAACGCTCACCAATACGGTCGCGGCCTCGCAGCCGATGCGCGCAAGCTTTTAGTGAACCGCTCCCTTACGGTCGCGGCTCAGTAAGTCCGTTACCGGGCCTCCGGCGCCCGCGCCCAGGACTAACAGCCCACCGGCCAGGAAGAGCGCCATGGATGGCTCCGGGACTCCCGGATCGTCCAGCGTCGTCCTCCCGGGTTCGGAGTAGATGAAGTGATCCGCCACCATGATGTCCGCCGGGTCCAGCCTCGAAAGGTCCGGTGGGGAACCGATGGTAGTTTTGCCCATATTCGTCAACAGCGCGGCGCCGGCGCCTGGGGTCGATGCCAAGCCCTCGTAGGAGCCATCGGCGCCTTCCACCGCTCCTCCGCCGGCCAGCGAGCGAAATAGGTCGCTGGTAGGTTGCAAGCCGGCCTCGGTCAAAGACGTTCCCGTATGGAAGATGAGGCCCGCGTTCAATCCTCCGGCGGCTGCGAACGTGCAGCCGGCTAGTTTGAGCAAGAGACCCGATTTCACCTTGTTCCTCCGTTGAAATTATCGTGTCGAGATAGAGTGGATGTTGCGCCCGGTTTGTATCAGGAATCTTCGGGACTGGCACGCCGGGGGCCGCGAAATTTTTTTCGTAGGGGCTGAAGCCCCCGATCGGGCGTTCTTTCCCTTGACAATCTAGGGAAGAAGGCGCACACTTTCCCTAGATCATCAAGGGAAGTGCGGATATGGCTAAGTCTTCTTCGCCGGCATTGCTACAGGGAACGCTGGACCTGCTGATCCTGCACGCGTTGCGGCGCGGGCCCATGCATGGTTACGCGATCGCGCAGACCATCCACCTGCTTTCCGGCGAAGTGCTCAAGGTGGAAGAGGGCTCGCTTTATCCCGCTCTCTACCGCCTGGAACTCGATGGCGCGATTTCCGCGTACTGGGGCGTATCGGAGAACAATCGCAAGGCCAAGTACTACAAGGTCACCAGGCGCGGGAACAAGCTGGTGGAAGAGCAGCAGGAGACCTGGAATCGGCTATCGCTGGCGGTACATCGGGTTCTGGAGAGGTAACATCATGCGCCGTTTGTTCCTGAAGCTCGTCCGGCGCAGGCAACTCGATCGCGATCTGGAGGCCGAACTGGCGTTCCACCGCGAGATGGCGTCGACGGGCGGTAGCCATATCCCGCTGGGCAATACGACCGTCATCAAAGAGCAGGCTTTCGATCTGTGGCGCTTCAACTGGGTCGAGGACCTCTGGCGCGATTTCAGATACGCTACCGGCGGGCTTCGCCGCAGCCCGGGCTTCGTATTCAGCGCCCTGCTGTCGCTGGCCTTGGGGATCGGCGTCAACACCACCGTGTTTTCGTTGGCTGTGGAGTTCCTTCTCAGCGAGCCTTCCGTCAGGGATGCGGGATCGCTGGTTTCCGTTCGCCTGGGGGGCAATAGTCACGCCAAGCCTCAGGTCGTCGATTTCCTTCGCGAGAGCGGCGCATTTCAGGACGTCGCCGGCGAGAACGAGGAGACCTTCATCAACTGGAACGACGGCATCGAAACGCGCCGTATTTTCTCGGTCGTCACGACCAAGAACTACTTCACGGCGCTCGGCGTGCCGATGGCGTTGGGCAGAGGATTCACCGGGATGGATCCGGACGAAGTCGTTGTGTTGCGCCACGACTTCTGGCGGCGGCATTTCCACGGGGACGCTTCGATTGTCGGCCGGGCCATCAATCTGGATGGCCGTGCGTACACGGTGATCGGGATCCTTTCGCAGAGTCATCGGACGCTGCTCGGGTTCGGCTTCTCGCCGGACGTCTACCTGCCACGCCATCTGGACGATACGGTGTTGGCGATTTATGCGCGGCTCAAGCCGGGAATGTCGATTACCGAGGCGCAGGCCGCGGCGCGCGTGATCGCTGAGCGGCTCGACGCCGGCTTTCCCGAACGGTGGAAGTATGCGCAAGGGATCGAGATCGCGCCCATTGCCGGTTTCGCGCGACTGAAATTCGAGCGCCAGATGTTTACGATCGGCGTCTTCTTCGCGGTGCTCCTTCTGGTGGTCGGTCTGGTGCTGCTGATCGCGTGCGTGAATGTGGCGAGCCTGTTACTGGCGCGGGCGTCGGCGAGACAGAGGGAAATCGCCATCCGGCTCTCGCTGGGAGCGACGCGCGCGAGACTTGTGCAGCAGTTCCTTCTCGAAAGTCTGGTGCTGTCCCTGCTCGGCGCCGGGCTGGGATTGGTGATGGCCCAAGTCACAGCCACGCTGGTCGCGCGCATCCCACTGCCACTACCGCTGCCGATCCGGCTGCAGATCGAGCCCGACTGGCGTGTCGGCATCTACGCCGCATTCCTCGCCGTGGGGGCGACGGTAGCGTGCGGGCTCCTGCCCGCCTGGCAGGTCGTGCGGGAGTCGATCGGGCAGCATCTTCATCGGGAGCGGAAGCTGCGGTTGCGGCGCGGGCTGGTCGTGGCGCAGATCACTGTGTCGGTGATCGTGCTCGCGACCGGATTTCTCTTTTTGCGTAACCTGCTTCAATCGACGGCAATCAGCCCGGGTTTCGACGTGACCCGCACGATCCGCGCCGAGGTGCATCTGCCGCCCGGTCCGTACCAAGAGGCTCAGCGGAAAGCGGCATATTTCGACGAAGCCCTGAGGGAATTGCGCGCCATTCCCGGCATCGAAGGCGCGGCGGCCGCGCGCATCGTCCCGTTCACGGACGCCACACGTTTCGGCAGCGATCTGACGTTTCTCGACACGGGCGAGACGAAGCAGGCGAGATTTCACTGGAACGCTGTGTCGCCCGGGTTCTTTCAGGTGCTGAGCATTCCGGTTGTCGCCGGGCGCCCGTTCACGGATCGAGACCGCGGCGCTGAGAAGGTGGTGGTCGTGAATGAAGCCTTCGTGCGCAGGTACGTGGGAAACCGGGGCGCCGCCGGGGTCTCCTTTGCGTGGGGGGATGGAAAGACGCCGCATCAAATCGTGGGGGTGGTCAAGGGTACGAAGAATCTTTCGATCGGCGAGGACGACCAACCGCAACTCTACCAGCCGCTGGCCCAGATCAACAGCGATCGCACGAGAATTCAGTTCGTCCTGCGGAGCTTCACGGCGCCCGCGCAGCAGCTAGCGCCGGTGCGAGAAGCGTTGCGGCGCATCGAGCCCAATGCGGGCATCGAGGTGGCGACGCTGTATTCGAGCATTGGCCTGGCGTTTCTGCCGAGCCAGGTGGGCGCGGCGCTAATGGGGACAATCGGGGTGCTGGGGCTGCTGCTGGCTGCGATCGGGCTGCACGGCGTGATGGCGTACTCGGTCGCGCGACGCACCCGTGAACTGGGAGTGCGCATTGCCGTAGGCGCGACAAGCGGGAAGATTTCGCGGATGGTGATCGGCGAGTCGGCCCGGCTGTTGTTGTTGGGCTCGGCAATTGGCGTTGGGGTGGCGCTGTTGGTGACCAGGCCGCTCGCCATGTTCTTCGTGCCGGGGCTCAGTCCCGCCGACCCGGCGAGTTTTTCCGCGGTGCTGATTGTGCTGCTCGGGACCGGTCTGGCGGCCACGCTGGGACCAGTGAGGCGCGCGGTTGCGGTGGATCCGGTGACGTCGTTGCGGTACGAGTAGGCTGCCTGCATTGCATTGCTAAGGGCGAAACCGGCTGCCCCGCCGAGCGGCAGAGCCGTAACCAAAAAGAATCGCCAGTGAAGCCGGCGAGGGGCAGACTGAAATCTGCCCCACCAAGCGCCGGGACGAGTCCCGGCGCGGCAGGCACGAGTGCCTGCGCCACGTCCACCAGACGAAATCTGCGCGGGCGGCGAAGATTTTGAAAGAGGGACTGAAGACCTTAGAGCGAAAAGTCGTTAAAAAAGGGCTTTTCTATACGCAAACGGGGTAACCTAAGGTTGTTCCTCACTCGGTAGTCCGGACAGTACTATCTTGGCATGACACGTTTTCTAAGGTTAAAAACTTAAGTCATTCTGGCAAGACACTGATTCCCTACGCAACTTTTACCTGATAAAGTACTGGATCTGGCGGATGGTCGCGTACTGTTCAGGCTAGGTAGACTTTCTTGAAGTACATTCACTCTCAAGAGGATAAAAGGAGAAACGACAATGATACGCATCTTCGAAAGCAAGGCGATCTATGCTACACTTTTCTTGCTGTTCGCGCTGGCCTTGGTGGCGAACACGCTGGCGGGAGG
>JBOGMR010000333.1:0-3258 GCA_050746825.1 Bryobacteraceae bacterium
GCGAAGCCGTCGAGATTGCGAAACTGGACGCCCGAGATGCGGAGATCAGTGACGACATCCGCGAGCACGCCGTTGTTGACAGTGAAGCGCCGGAAGGGAACATCGTCCGGCGGGAGGCCGGTGCGCGGGGAATGCACGCCGCGATTGCCATCGACGGCGAGGTCGCGGAGACGGACGCCGGCGGCGTCATGGACCACGAGCAACGCGCGCCCGCGGAATCCGGGTGCGGCGCGAAGGATCGTCGATGGGCCCGCGCCTTCGATCGTAGTCTGGGAGGGGATCGGAATTTCCGAGGACACAGGAACGATGCCGGCGGGCAGACGAATGCGGCGCGACCCCGAAGCGAGCGCGCGGCGAATCGAGTTCTCATCGGGAGCGACCACGCCGCCGCAGGAACAGAGCAGGAGCGCGGCTGCGGCCAGCCTAGTGCAGTGAGCAGTGCGCCAGCCCGCGTTTCTCCAGATAACGCTGATGATAGTCTTCTGCACGGTAGAAACTCGGGGCCGGGGTAATTTCGGTGACAACCGGCCGCGTGAAGCGTGGCTGCTGCTCGGCCTTTGAGGCTTGTGCGGCTGCTTCCTGTTCGGCGGAATGAAAGAAGATGGCGGAGCGGTACTGCGTGCCGACGTCGGGACCCTGGCGGTTCAACGTCGTAGGGTCGTGATTCTGCCAGAAGACATCGAGCAACTGGCGGTACGACACGTGCGCAGGATCGAATTCGACCTGGACCACTTCGGCGTGTCCGGTCTTGCCGGTGCACACGTCGCGGTACGCCGGGTTGGTGAGCGTACCGCCCGCGTAGCCGACGGCAGCGTCGACGACGCCGGGGACTTGCCGGAACGCGGCTTCGACTCCCCAGAAGCAGCCCGCGCCAAAAGTAGCTTTCTCGGTCATGGTGGCTCCTGATTTCAGTGTAGCTGAGGTGGGGCCGAAGACTGCTCAGGCTGGCAGCGCGATTCGAAGATTCGCGTTAGCGCAGATTTGTCGACGGCGCCGGAAGCCACCGACAGGACCAGTTGGACCAGTTCGTCGACCTCGAACAATGGTTGCCAGTCATTCATAAGCAAGAACGTAAGTGCGGCGTTCGCGACTGCCCGTTTGTTGCCGTCGATGAATGCATGGTTTTGGCAGATGTGGAACAGGTAGGCTGCTGCCATCGCGGGGATGGATGCGTGCAGGAACTCACCGCCAAGGTTGCCTGGGTCTAGCGATCGCGGATTCAAGACCTCCAGGATCACGGATCCCCGACGATCCACCGTACCGTTCAATCTGCTGCTGATGGATTTCGAGCACTTCGTCCAGGGTCAGGAAGAGAGGGTCCACTTTTGGGTTCCGCCGGATGGCTCATTGGGCAAGCCTCTCGAACGCTTTGCCATATCTCTTGTGAGCCAACTCCTGAGACGCGTCGAATTTCTTACGGCGCTCTGAGGCCTTGGCAGGCGCTAGCATCAAGCGCTTGCCATCGGTGGTGACGTCGAGCGGGGTGTCGCTGTCAATCTTGAGCAGGTCCAGAATGGGTCGATCGATGACTAATGCCAGGCTGTTTCCGTGCTTTGTGAGCCGCTTGACCATATGATACTCCGTACTTCCAATGTATCACCAATGAGGGTTCGCTGGAACGATCTTCTGTCACCGCGCCGGTGACTTGGAAAGCCTCGAGAAAAAAAGCATCGCGTAGTGCGCACCGCTGAAAATCGTAATCGCGGCGACGAGCCAGTGCAGGGGTTCTAAGAACACGCGTTCCGGTAACAGCTCGGGTACCGCATTGTGGACAAGGAAGACCAGCGCGTACACGATCTGGCAGAACGTGCTGACCTTCCCCCAGACGCTGGGTGGAAAATTACGGAGCGAAGTGAAACGCAACGCAACGGCGGCGCAGGCGAGAATGAGAAGGTCACGAGCAAAGATCACGGCCACCACCCACCGCGGCGTGATGCCGGTCAGCCATAGGGCGATGTAGACCGCGCTCAGCAGCAACTTGTCGGCGATGGGATCCAGGTACGCTCCGGCGCGCGTGATACTTCCGAAGCGCCGCGCGAGGGCGCCGTCGAGCGCATCGCTGATTCCAGCGGCGAGAAGGAGCGCGAGGGCCAGCCGGTGGCGAGATTGAAGAATCGCTTGAACGATGAACGGGGTGAGCAGCAGTCGCGCGGCACTGACCAGGTTGGCCGCGCTCAGCCACTCACTCGACACGAATGACGGCGTCGTCAACGCCTTTGGCATTCAGCACCGCAATGTTCAAGTCGCCCTTCAGCCCCTCCGGCAGCACGAAGTTGATCTGCGAGCCGCTCACATAGAGCGTCTCGGCCAGCACGCCGTTGATGTACAACCCGAATTCCGGCGGATCGGCGGCGAGATTCCGCCCGTACAGCGAATAGATGTTGTCGATCACACGCACGATTCCGCCAGGATTGATGCGGGGACCGGCGTAGCGGATTCGATAGATGTTGCCGTTGGAGTCGTCAGAAACGTAAACCGCGCCGTCGGGCCCCGGAATTGCATGCACGGGGCGGCCGGAACGGCTGCGAGTGGCGGCGTCGAAGAAGCCCCAGAGCAGGTCTTCCTGACCGGTGGCGCGTCCCGAGGAGGCGCGCACGCGAATCACTTTGTAGCCGGACGGATCGGTCCGGTTCCAGGAGCCGTGCAACGCCACGATCGCGTCATTCTGAAAGGACGCCGGGAACTGATCGCCCGAATAAAACGAGATGCCGAGCGGCGCGGAGTGCGCGGGCATTTCCCACTCGGGCCCTTGCGTCTCGCCGCAGCGGCCCGCGCGAGCCTGTGAGCCCCAGTTCACCGGCCGGCGCTGCGCGACGCAATCGGGCCAGCCGTAGTCCCCGCGCTCTTCGACGGCGTTGATCTCCTCGGGCGGCTCGGTGTCGCCCAGCGCGTCGCCGCCATTGTCGAGGGCCCAGAGCGCGCCGGTGACCGGATGCCAGGCGAAGCTGACGGAATTGCGGAGCCCGCTGGCGTAAATGACTTCGCCGCTGCCGTCGGCATCGTAGCGCATCATCGCGGCGCGGTGACGGTCCGCCTCAATGCAGAAGTTGCAGGTGGAACCCGCCGTGACGTAGAGCCTGCCGTCGGGGCCGAAATGGGCGGTGCGCGTCGAGTGCTGCCCGCCGGCAGGAAGCGTGACAAAGCGTTCGCCGCTGGAACGGATCACCAGGTCGTTTGTCACCGCATCGCGGAAACGCATGACGCCGTTATTGACGCCGACGTACAGGTCATTGTCCTTGAAGTGCACGTTGTGAGGGC
>JBOGMR010000334.1:0-9826 GCA_050746825.1 Bryobacteraceae bacterium
ACGTTTTCTCTGAAGCGGCTGCCGGCGGGCATCTGCTTCTGAAAAAACTGGCGGATCCTGGTGTCGTAGTCGCCCTCGACGATAATCGCGCCGGCGAGTCCGTTGAAGATGTGAAGCGAAGTGGAACCATGCTTGTGCGCGTGATACCAGTGAGTGCCGGGCGCCTGGCCCGCCTGCAGTCCGGGCCTGGGATAGCTGGGGAGCAAGACCACGTTCGGAAATGCACCGACGATGTACTGCGGCCACTGCCTGCCGAGCACCTGCGTCACGTCCCAATCCCACAGCGAACCGGGCGGGGTGCGGCCGTCGCGCTTTGCCTTGGCGGCCTGCTCTGTGTCGTACCGGACCACCAGCCCGGCGGGCGCGAGCTTCTTGCCGGCGCGCGCCGCCTCCTGGAACTGCTGCACCGTGTAGCCGAGCTGCTTGACTTGATAGCTCTCCGGCATCTCCGCCCACGAAGCTGGGGGAGTTGGACGGTTGAATATCTCCGCGAATATCAGATTCCATTCCGCCTGGCTTGTGCTCTGGTCGGGGATCACCTGCACCAGAACGTTGTCGCCGAGGCCGTTGGGGCTCGTATGGGTTCCGTGGAAATGAAGATTCGAAGTGCTCGATCCATGGAAGCAGTTCGGCCAGACATCGACAAACGGATAGGTAGGGCCCGAGCCAGCGGTCGGATTGACGCCGCTCGCATCGCAGGCGTTTGCGTTGGTTGTGGTCGTGTCGAGCGTGTAGGAGAACTGCGTATCGTCGATGCGGTTGAGCAGCATGATATTCATGCGGCCGCCCACGCGCGTGCGCAAGGTCGGGCCAGGTCCCGCGTTAGCGGGGGCGGGAGCCGCGCTGGAGCTGGTCTTTGACAGGTCCCAGCCTTGGAACATCCGCAGCCGAACTTGTCCGGCATTGGGCACGTTCCGCATCGCATCGGACAACTGTACGACTGCTTTCAGCGTCCCGCCCGCGTGGGTAAGCTCAGGAGGGTTCGTGAACAGATTGCTCTGCGCAATGGCTTCCTGGTCGAACAGGGAGATGACAGCCAGCCCGGAGGCGCCTTGCATGGCCCGGCGCAGAAATTCCCGCCGGCTGCCGCTGATGCAGTGAATTTCATTTTCTTGCTTCATGATGGCCTCCATGGGCGCGAGATTCGTCCCTCAGGTAACGGGGACGGGCTGGGTCACGCGGAGCAGGTAGGTCTGATCCACCGCGTTTTTGAAGCTGTCTTCACAGTGCATGGAAAACGCAAAACTGTCGCCGGCTTCGGTGGGAGTGCCGCTGATCGTGGCGCCGGACACCGGGTCGTTCGTAATCGCCATGCCTTTCGGCAGGGTCACATCGAAGAGATTGAACACAAACGGTGGCATCCCTCCCTGTGTCAAATGCGTGACGGGATAGGGTGTATTCAGGACTGCGTCCGTCAACTGGTTGGGATTCGAGAAGAAATCGAGGACCACCTGCACCTGGCCATGCTCCGAACTGTGGCCGCTGATCTTGCAGCCGTAGGAAACGGTATAGACCTGTCCCTGATTGAGCTGAGCCGGAAAGTTGGCGTCGCCCGTTGACGGCTGGAGCTTGTCCGACGTGTCTCCAAAGCCAACCTGAGTCCTCGGCTGCAATCCGTTGGGAAACACCGGCCAATGGGCTGCCTTCGAGGAGTCCTGATTCAGCCAGAAGACCAATTGGCTCTGCGTAATTCCTACGGTCGGGAAAGTAGCTGCGGCGCTTCCCGCAGTACGGGTGATGACGATTGGAGTCTCGTCTGGCATGCGGCTCCTCCTCTTCCGGACGAACGCAATACGGGCTTTGAGAACTGGCAGGTTGATTGTACGGATTCATATCCTGAAAGTCAAGGGATATGAGGGAAATCCGGGATTGAAATGATCGGCACAGGGCCAATCACGTCGAACAAATCCATTGCATTGTTTATCCCTCTTCGAGTATAGTTACCTCGACCCCCGCAGCGTCGGGCAACAAATGTATCTCTGCGATCGCTCCCTCGAGGCGTTGACCCAGGGGCTCCCGGTACGCCGGCGCCTTCTGTGGCCGGCCGCAGGAGCGTCGCTTGCAGCGTATTGCAAGGATCCCCTCCGTTTCGCGGCTCGAACCGGCTCGACGATTGGGATTTGCAGGCGGTTCCGCGCTGCCCGGGTGGCGGCGGGCGCAGGTTCCGAGCCACTGGATTGCGTGGGCGCGGCCCTAATTGTTAACGCTCTCCTTGGATTTCCGCCGGCGGCGCTGCGGCGGTCTAACATTGTTGGCCGCGAGTGCGGCTTTAAGCGGAGACGGTAACTTATGTCCGACGAACAATCAAAATCGACCGAGTGGTCGCGCTATCAAAGAGTGAAACAAATCCTCGACGAAGCCGCGGGCGAGGCGCATCCGAGCTACCAGGGGCACGGCCAATTCTGGAACCTGCCGTATTCGCAGTTTCTGGCGGCGAAACTCTATGGAATCCGGATGATCGCGCCGGTCCAGGCGGCATCTCCCGGGCTTCCGGTGACGCCCGCCGCGCCTGCGAACGGCTGCTGCCACTCCGATGATGCACCCGCGCCGGCCGGCACGCGCTCTCCGGGGCGGGGAGCCGCCTCCGGTCTGATTCGAGGCTTGAAGGGGCAAGCTCCTTTCGATGGCTCGCAATTCCCGCGGCTGCCTTGGGGTGGGAAGCCCGTGTCGCTCGAAGATATCGCTTTCATCGAGCAATGGATCGATGACGGTTGTCCCGAACACGACACGCCGGATGCCGCGGGGCCGGCCCACCAGGCGCGGCGAAACGCGCTGGCCTTTGGGGAGCGGGCCCACGCCCTCGACCCGCGGCCGGTGAACGCGTTTCGCGATGAAAGCGGCAAACTGAAGGTCCGGAAGAACATCAATTTTCTCTTGCCGGACGAGCTGGCGCGGTTTCGCGCTGCCGTCGCCCGAATGAAATCGCGGGACGCATTCGAGCAGGACGAGCGCAGCTTCGGGTATTGGGCCCGCATCCACGCCAACCAGTGCCAGCATTCGTGGGAACAGTTCGTCACCTGGCATCGCGCCTATCTGTACTTCTTCGAACAGCATCTCCAGGACTTCGACGCTACTGTCACACTGCCTTACTGGGACTGGGCGGCCGATCGGGAGAACGTCGAAAAATCCATTCAGGATATGGAGAGTAAAGTGGCGCTGGACAATGGCGTGGTGCCGGAGGCTTACCGCTGCTGGATCGACGAGGACGGCATCAATCAACTGAAGGCGCTCGGCGTTCCCGATCCGGTTTTGAACCAGCTTCGCGCCGTGATCGACAAGAAGTTTGATTCCGGCGCCCGGTTGTTCAACGCGGCCGGCATCCAATGGGGCGGCAATCCGCAAAGCGACCAGGCGATCATCCAGGTGCTGGGCAAGATCAATCCGCTGTGGCACTATCAGCGTTGGCCCGGCGGCGACAAGGACATCATCTTTGAGGCTTACCCGAGTCCGGAAGACGTCACCAGGATTCTGGAGCTCGACGATTTCTTCGCGTTCGCCAGCGGTCCGGAAGACAACCACTTCTTTGGAGCGCTCGAAAACATCCACAATCTGATCCACAATTTTTCGGGCGGCCTCAATCCGAATTTCG
Organism: Bryobacteraceae bacterium; assembly: GCA_050746825.1. Taxonomy (GTDB): domain Bacteria; phylum Acidobacteriota; class Terriglobia; order Bryobacterales; family Bryobacteraceae; genus JBOGMR01. The sequence continues at coordinate 3,590 of JBOGMR010000334.1, forward strand.
GCAACTCGACCGAGCCGATGAACATCAGGAATCCGTCCGCGGGCGACATGGTGAACGCCGGGCGAACGGCGTTCGATCCGATTTTCTGGGGCCATCACGCCAACGTCGACCGGCTATGGGCGGAGTGGCAGAAGATGCATCCGGACAGCGGGCCGGACGATCCCGGCGCGATTCTTCCTCCCTGGTCGATGACCGTGCGCGACACCTACAGCACGGCCTCACTCGGCTACGAGTACATGCAGGCGGCGCACGTGTTTCCGACCGAAGACGGCCATATGCCGATCGCGCGTTTCCTCTCGGCTCCGGCGCAAGTGCACCCCAAGGTGGTCGAGACGCATCGCCGGGCCGAGATACGGTTGCACCGCGTGAAGTATGTCACGCGGGCCGGCTTCTTCATCCGCGCGTTTCTGAACCTGCCGGAGGCGAACGAGAAGACACCCACGCGCGGCAACGACCATTACGTGGGCATGCTCAACATGTTCACCGGCCTTTGCACCGGTGGTCCGGGACACTGCGATACGCCCGATGAGACCCGCCGCCAGTTCGACCAGCGGCCGCGTCATCACAAGACGCCTGCCAACTTCCGTCTGGATGCAACCGGCGCCGTGGCCCGCCTGAAGGCGGCGGGAGCGGCGGACTTTCACGTCAACCTGGTGGCGCTGAACATCGACGGAACGCCGGCGACCGACGCGCTGAAGCTCGACGCAGTTTCGCTGAACTTTTACGACTGAGAGGCCGCATTGCCATGACGATCCCCACCTACAAAATCCATCCCGCCATCGGCATCGCCCGGCTCGGCAACAGTCCCGACTCGTTCTACCTCTCGCCGGAATCGACCGGAGCGCCGCCCATCGACTGCGGGCCCGATGGAACACCGATCACGCAGAACGGCGTCGAGCAGCCCGTCACGCAGTATAAGGATGCGCAGGGACGCGTTCGCCGGCAAGCTGCGCGGTTCCGCATCTACGTTTACGACAATGCCAATCCGCAAGGGCGCGAGATCAAGATCGGCGACACACTGCAGGCCGCCCAGATCAAGGGCACGCGCCGGACTGGCCAGCTGCTCACCGCCGAGCTCATCGATATCCAGTGGACCGGCTACCTGGCGAACAAGAAATCAAGCTGGTATGCGTTCCAGCAGCTCGAGGGCGAACACGGCTATCTGCCCGGCCATCCGCTGCGCAACGCCGAAATTACCGATCCAGGCGAGCGCCAGCGGTTGATTATCGACCCAGGGCCACGAACCGTTTCGTGGGCCAACCCGAAACTTCGCGTGGCGCAGTTCGCGCAGACAGCACCCAACGGTACACCCGAATCCTTTCCTCCCGAGCTTCAGCCCAACTCGATCACTACTCTGGGCGCGCTTCGCAGCACCACCGGCGCCGGCGGCCACAATCGCCTGCTGGTGCTCGGAGGCCTCGGCAATTCCGGCTCGGCTAAGCGGGGGATGGGCCAGCCTTCCATCCAGCATTACGCGAATAACGATGGCTGGTTCGACGACACCTCGGATGGACCCGTGAATGCCAACCTGGTGCTCAAGGTGTTGAAGATCGACGATCATGCCGCGCCACCCGGCATGACTGCGGTGATTCCGGTCGACAGTCCGGCATGGGTGATCATCGGGTACCCGCGCTACGCGCCGCAGATCGTCGATGTCGTGACCATGGATGACCTCGTATACGACGTCGCGGTGCGGACCTTTAACTATGCGCCGGAGCTCTACAAAGATGGCGAATGGAATAGCAACTACTATCCGTACTTCTGGCGCGACATCTGGCCCATTTTGGAGCGGCCGTTCAGCTACCAATTCGTCGCCGACGTCGACCCGATCGTCGGCGGCGACCCGCACCAGACAGGCAAGGGGTCCGGCGGAAACATGGATCCTGACTGGTTGTCGATTCCGCCTCATTCCGGTGAGAACTCTGTGGAATGTGAGAATCGGCGCGCGCGGCGCGCATTGATCTACACCGTGCTGCGCAAGGACGGGCAGGAGAACCGGCTCTACGCGGCGCACCCGAAGAAGGGGCGGATTCTCTACGCCATGCCGCTGCTGTGCGGCGATAATCCACTCTCAAACGACATTCCCTCAAAGTACCTGCGGCTCACCGGCGCCCAACTCTTCCTGCTGCGCCAGTGGGCGGAAGGCAAGTTCGTCAATGAGAAGCTGGAGGACATCACGCCGCCTCCGCTCCCCGAGCCGGTGGCGCTCGATCGTGGCGTGCTGGGCAACGCGTTAGGCGGCGCCTTCTGCCCCGGCGCCGAGGCAGCGTGGATCATGCGCAATCCCGCGATCTACTCGGGCGCCTATCGCATCAAACCGGCCGCTTCGTGGACACCGGGATCGCTGAGCCAGCCCGGCGTAGTCAGCGGAGCCGACACGACGGCGAGTCTTGCGGCCGGCAGCGAACCCGGCGATCTCACCAAGTACAGTGCAGTGCCTTGGCAGTCGGATTTCAACGAGTGCACCAATCAGGACATCGACATCACCTACGAGAGCTGGAACTCGATTGACGCCAGTTCAACCGGCGACACGTTCAAGGATCAGACTTTCACCGTCTATTGGTGGCCGGCGCATCGGCCCGTGATGGTATCGGGCGCGGCCTGGTCGCCGGCGCCGAATACAAATTCCGGAGACCTGGAGATGGTGAGTGTGTGGTCTCTGCTTGGATTCGTGGTGCCGGCTGCGGACTGGACCGTGGACACACCCGATTTTCAACTCGTCGAAAACGCAATCGGCGGATGATTCCATCTTGGAGCAACCATGAGTCAGAATCCGAATATCGGCAGTCTGGTGGGGAAGTGGACGTACCGCAGTTTTCTGAATGACCCCGATCTCACCACAAAGTTCAACGACCTGGAATTCGGCCTGGGAACCATTACCATTGCGGATGCACCGATGGGCGTCTTCCGGGGAAACATCGGCGGCCCGGGCTGGTCGCTCGATCTGAACGGGTCGATCAATTACGGCGACCCCTATGCCGTACGGTTTCAGGGCAAGGGCGTGGTGGGCGGCGAGGAATGGATTTACGATTACGCGGGCTACGTCATCAAGCCGTGGCCGAACGGAGTGAACCAGGCGCCTGCCATGGCCGGCACAATCGTGCGCACCATTCCGCATTCGAGCGGCAGCGGCGGCACGGCGCCGGCCGGCGTGGTCGCTTCGTGGATCGCGGTCTGGCAGGGGGCATAGCCGTCCCGCGTCACCTCCGGCGCAACCAGAACGGCGAGTCTTGCCATCGCCGCTCCGTCGAGTAGAACTCGCGCCGGGTCTTTTCGTAGGCTTCGTACTCGGACTTCACAATCTGCGCATAACGCTCGTGCGTGGAGGCGCGCCCCTGCAGGTAATCGAACGCCACGAACGACGCCAGTTTCCCTGAGCGCAGGGCCTGCAGGATTCCCTGCGACGATAACGGATCGAGAGTCATAGCCGCGTCGCCTGCCGCGACCCAGCCCGATCCGGCCACAACGCTCAAGCATTGTGACTGCGCCGCGTGGATGACCGGCGCATGTAACGGCCGGGCGTCGCGGAGACGCCGGCTGGTGAACTTTGCGGCCGCTAGCTTCGTGCTCCAGCACGCGGGATCGTGCAAGTGAGCGTTTCGTACCAGGTCAGCGTCACTCATCCATGCGGCCATTGCTCTGGAATCGCCGAGCATCGACGAATACCACCAGCCGTCTTCCTGAGCCTCGACGAGCGTGTAGGAATCGCAATTTTGCGCCAGTTCGAGGACGGCGAAAACACCCACCAGCGCATCGGCCACGTGCCGAGCTGCGCCTTGCGCAATCGCGAAAGCGGCCGGCCGCCCGGAGGCGTCGATGATGAAGTTGCCGGAACCGTTCCAAGCTTCGGCATCCCGAATCTCCACCCCCGCCGCCCGGGCGCAGCGCGCGAGCATGGAATCAAAGCGCGTGCGATCCAGATGCCAGCCGTTTCCGTGCAGCGAAAAAAGGAACTCGTTTTCGTAAGGCTCATCCGATCCCCACACCGCCCGGCTGCCGAAGCTCTCCGGGAAACCTTCCGCTTGAAATGCCTGCCAACAACCCAGGCTGGTGAGGATGCTCTGCGCCGGCGGCGAAAGCGTCTCTCCGGGGCGGCGATGGGCTGGTCGCGCCGCATCCAACACCGTCACCCGCGCCTCGGGCGCGAGCTGTTTGAGCGAGAGCGCCGCCGCCAAACCGGCGGGTCCGGCCCCGAGAATATCCACGCCTGACTCCATTTCTCCGAGCGGTAGAGGGTTTCAATCCCTCTGACACGCTCCCCTCTTGGCAATCATTCTTCCATGTTGAGAACGCTCAACGTGCACATCGGCTCAGCGTTCGCGATTCGCAGACGCAGTCCGCTTCAATGAAGGGCGACATGTTGCGGGCTCTGGTGCTTATCTGAGTGGCGGCGTTCGCGCCCGCCGCCTTCGGGCAGCAAGTGCCTGCCCTAACGCCAGACATTGCAATCGACGGGCAGATCCAACCCGGAGAAATCCGCAGTTACCGGCTGTCTGCAACCGTGGATCAGTTCCTCCATCTTTCCGCAGCGCCGGCCGAAACCGACCTCACGCTACGACTGTCCGGGCCGGACGGCAAAGTCATCGCCGAAGCAAATCGCCTGAACGAAGAGGGCGCGGGGGCGCGGAGGACATTTTCTGGATTACTTCCGCCGCCGGCGACTACGCAATCCGTGTGACCGGTAAGACTGCCGGAAACTATCGGCTTCTGCACTTCGTGCGCCATCGGCTCCTGACCGCAACTGCGTAGAAGGCTACGCCCGAACCTGGATCGGGACGCGAGAGCTTCGTACCGAGACCGACCCGGCTGCACAACGCACGCGAAGAGAGATACTCGAGGCTGCGCTGCCCTCCTCGCGGGGCGCATTCCTTTTCTACGGAGCTGGAAGGCCACCAAGAAACTCAGCGCTTTCGTTGCCAGGCATTCCGAATATCGATAGGCGGTCTTGCGACTAGGTAGCACTCCGCACGCGAGGGGCAGCGTGGGCAGCCGGTGCTGATGCGCCGGGCACGCGGCAGGCGGATCTAAACAGAGCGTCATAAATAATTGCGTATCCGCTCCCTCATGGTCGCGGCTCGGTATCGGTTTCTGAGCCACGACCGTTAGGGAGTGTTCATTGGCATACGCGAACAGTAACGGCGTCGTGTTTAGCTGTCCAAGAACCTGCGCATCATCGGCGGACATTCGCTACAATTCCGCCTGGAGGCCTCTAACGCCTCGAATCATCCAAACCGGAGCGCACCCGGAACGCGACCCGTTTGGAAACGTAACTTCCGCGCGAGCGATGCGCAAGTTGCATAAGCTCTGAAATGTGTCGAACGAGAATCACTCAAGGAGAAAAGATGAAACGATTTCTTTTGTTGACTTCCACGGTCGTGCTGGTGGCCGCGGTCCCCGCCGCCGCCCAAAACGCGGACGCTCCCAAACCAAAGCGCATCAACAAGGCTATCGAGCTGCTGGAACAAGGTCAGCCCGTTTACTACACGTCCGGCCGTGGCGGCTTCGAAGACGGCAGGAAGATGGCCCAGACCTATGCCGATTACATCAACTATGAGATGGAACACGGCTCGTTCGACATGACGGCGCTCCGGGAGTTCATGCGCGGGCTGGCGGCGGGCGGGCCTACCAAGAGTGGGCACCGGACGCCGGCAGTGATCGTTACTCTGCCGGTACTGGGTCTGGACGCTCCCAGCATGCTGGCCAATTCGTGGGTCGTGCAGCAGACGCTGGCTACGGGGGCCCACGGCATCCTGCTTTGTCACGCTCGATCGCCGGAGGCGGTGCGGGTGTTCGTGGAATCCGTAAGGTATCCGTTCGCGGAAAGATTTGCGGGCCTCGGTGAAGGCTGGCGCGGCAGCGGCAGCCAGGGGTATGCGTCCCAGATGTGGGGCGTCTCTCAAAATGAGTACCTCAAGAAGGCCGATGTCTGGCCGCTCAACAAGAACGGTGAGATTCTACTCGGACTGAAAATCGAGGATAAGATCGCGCTGGGCAACGTGGAGAAGACACTCAAGACGCCTGGAATCGGATTCGCGGAGTGGGGGCCCGGAGACATGGGCTGGTCTCTGGTCGGTTTAGTGGAGCGGCAAGCGCCCGCCACAGGCGGGGAACGCCGCCGGCAGGAGTATCCTCCCGTGATGATGAAGGCGCGTGCCCGGGTCCTGGCGGCGTCCAAGGTGAACAAGGTGTTCTTCCTGAACGCAGTTTCGGAAGCGGACGTCGAAGACCAGATCAAGG
>JBOGMR010000335.1:0-13730 GCA_050746825.1 Bryobacteraceae bacterium
TGGAGCCGAACCAGGACGCCGCCGATGGTGCCAGGCGGGTCCGGAAGCCTACGCCTGCTTCTTCTCTTCGACCTTCTCTTCGCCCTTCAATGCATGTTTGAAGTTGCGAATCCCTTCACCCAAGCCCTTCGCCACTTCCGGAATCTTCTTGCCGCCAAATAGCAGCACAGCGATGCCGAGAATGACAATGAGCTCCATGGGGCCAAGGCTTCTCATATACGGCCTCCTTCATATCTGATTGTAGGGTTGGCAGTCTGCGCAGTCAAGCCGAGGTGGAACCGCTCCCTCACGGCCGCGGCCCGGTAAGCGTCTCCAACCGTGGATTATCTCGATTCTGAGCCCCGGCGTCAGGGAGCGGTTGCCTCAGGCGGTTAGTACGTCCGCGTCCCATTCACCTTCGTCGGAATCCGATAGACCGACGTTCGCGCCGTGATGTACAGGCCGCGAAAACCGTCGCCCCAACCGCAGTTGCTGGGCGGCTCCGGCGTGGGCAGAGTCCCGAGGTGTTTTCCCGCGGCGTCAAAAACCCAGATTCCGCCTGGGCCTGTCACCCACACGTTGCCGCTTTCATCCGTCTTCAACCCATCTGGCGAGCCCGCTGTTTCCGGCTTCAGTTCGGCAAGAACACGCCCATTTCGCAGCGCGCCGTCTCCAGCGATTTCATACACGCGCACGTTCCGCTGTCCGCTGTCGGCGACGTACAGCTTCTGCTGATTCGGTCCCAACGCGACGCCGTTCGGCCGCTCGCAATCTTCGGCCGCTACGCGTAGCTCGCCCTTGCGGGTGATCTGGTACACCAGGGAACGGCCCGGAGTGTTACGCGGCTTCAGATCGGAGAAGTAAACGCTCCCATCGATGTTGTACACCAGATCGTTGGGCTGTACCAGACCCTGCGCGCCGAGCACCGTGATGGCGCCGTTCTTCTCGGTTCTTGTAACGCGCCCTTTCTCGCACGTCAGCAGCCGCCCCTGGTGATCGAACGTCAGACCGTTCGCCGCATTGCTGTTTTCCCGAAAGGTGGTGACGGCGCCCCTCTCCAGCTTCATGATCCGGTTCGGCGGTATGTCGGTGAACAGCAAGAAGCCGCGGCGGCTGAAAACCGGGCCTTCCGTGAACGCGAATCCGGTCGCAACCTTTTCAAGCTTTGCTCCAGGATCGATCAAGTTGTCAAGCATACTCGAGCCTTACGAACCCGCGCCGTGCGCGTAATACGACTTGGCCGGCGCCTTGTAGGCGATCTTCAGATGTGGCGTCTCGAGCCGTTTGTGGTCCTGGTAGGCCGATTCCATCAACGCGGCCAGCGCACCCGTTGTCAACAACGTGCGCTCCACCGGGTAGGGCGTTTTGCCCTCCGTGAACATCTGTACGATGCCGTCCACGAGCGGACTGAAGTTGTTGGAATTCTCGGTGGGTATGTAACACAGCGTCGCGTCGGGCTCCGGTTTTCCCTTCAGCTTCACAGCAACCAGGTACTCGCTCACCATTCCAGGGAGCATCACGACAGCCCCACGAAATCCGTCATTGTACTCGACCAGGCACAGCACCGGACGCCGGATGTCTTCCGGTCTGCCCGAGCCGACTTTCTCGCCGCGTGCCAGCGCCGCCTTCATCAGGTCTTTCGACCAACGACCTTGCTCGGCGGCCTTCCACACGGCGTCGCCCTCAAGGTGTTCGACCGCGCGAACGCCGGTCTCGCCGCCGCGCCGTCTCTCGACGAAGCACTGGAGCGTCTCCAGGTTGTGAAACACTCCGCCGTCACTGACCCAGCTTCCGCCCACCATCACGGCCGTCTCCATCTCGGCGCCCAATGGAATATCGAGCTCGGGCCGCCGGAACGTCACGGAGACTGACGAGCCGCCCATCATCGGGAACTTCAACTCGCGCGACCAGTCGTACATCTGTCGCGCCTTCTTCCAGTCGTAGGACAGGTGCTTGTCGACAAATACCGGAACGGCGCGCTTCGACCTGCGGAAGACTTCCACGGCCTGCTGGAAGAATTCGAACCGCGGGTAGAGCTGCTGCTGTTTGTCGTTGAACGGGTAACGGCCGTGCTCGCCTACCAGCACGATCCCGTCGACGGCCAGCTTTCCGGTTCCGAGAGTCAGCGCTTCCTCAATAGTAGGCTTGACCGGGAATCCGTAGGCCATCGACAGTCGATGCCCGATGTCGGCGGGATGCACCTGATCCATGAAGAGCGACACGATCTGGCAAGGTGGCGTGTAGAACTTCTCGGCGATCCAGTAGCCTTCGAGCAGGCGTGTGATGAAATTGTCGGCGTGCGAGCGGACGTGGTACGTGGTCGCCAGGGCCGCGATCTTTTTGATCGGAGCTCCCGTCAGCGTCGCGGCCGCCGCCGTGAGTCCGAAAGTGCGGCGTGTGATGTTCACGCCTATATCTCTATCACAAGCTTCCCCACCCCGTCTTCATAGCCCTCGATCTGCCGAAAAGCCGGCGCAATTTGTTCGAGCGGCCGGCGATGGGTAATCAACGGCGCAAACCGCGCCGTGTGCGCTGCGAGCAAGTCACGCGCGGTTGCGCCCTCATGATTCGAGCGCCGCACCTGATAGAGCGCAACCTCCTTGCGGCGCCACGGGTGAAACCGGAGCGGCAACTCCAGTTCTGCAGGAATCCCGGTGAACACCGCGCGGCCCGCATTGCGCGTCACCTGGATCGTCTGGTTCAAGGTATCGCCTTTCGCCGCGCAATCGAACGCCACGTCGACGCCGCGATGGCCGGTCTCGCGCAACAACGTCTGGCCCGCGTCAACCGCGGCCGGATCCACCACGGCGTCGGCGCCGATCGCCAGTGCAAGTTCGCGGCGGTGCGCGAGCGGCTCCACGACCCAGACGCGGCGGGCGCCCGCGAGCTTCAGCACCACGGCAGTCAGCAATCCGATGGGTCCTCCGCCGAACACCGCCGCCGTGTCGCCCGGCTTGAGTGACGCGAATTCCATCGAATGCAGAACGACCGCGAGCGGCTCGATCATGGATGCCATCGGCATGTCCAGCGCCGGCGGGATCGGCAGAACATTCGTCGCAGGCAGGTTGACGAACTCGCGGAAGAATCCCGGATCGCCCGGCATGCTCATAAACCGGATCTTCTCGCACACGTTGTGCCGCCCGGTCATGCAGAACTCGCAGTGGTAGCAATAAATGGCCGGCTCAAACGCGGCGCGATCGCCAGGAGCGATGCCCGTCACACCGTCGCCCGTCCTGACGATAACGCCCGCAGGTTCGTGCCCCAACACCATCGGATAGTGGCACGCGGTGTCGCCCACTCCGCCCTCGAGGTACGAATGCATGTCTGAGCCGCACACCCCGACCGCCTGAACGCGAACTTGCACTTGACCGGGTGGGGGATCTTCGAGGGGTCGCTCCGCGAGACGAAACTCGCGCGGGCCCGTGAGTTCCGCGACGCGCATAGAAGATCTCCCATTGTATCTCCGGCCACTCTTTGTAATTTCTTCCCATCCGCGCGCAGCTTACGCACGGAAAATCAGTACTTTTGCGACAGGCCACCGACGTGCACATCAAAACAGGAGGAGGAGTATGAAGATGAAGCCTCTATTGATTGCGGGCGCGCTTACTGGCGGCGCGCTGCTGGCCGCGCAAATCGTTGTACCTCCGGCGCAGACCGTCCCGCCGCCAGCTCAGCCGCAGGTCCAGACTCCCTCGGAACCCTCGCCCGTCTATCGCGTTACCGTGGTATCGCGCACTACCAAAGCGATCAACTACGGACATCGCACCGAGCCGGCGCGTATTGATTTCAAGGGCACCGTGCTGATGCCTGAGGCGAAGGGGAAAGCCACCGTCGAGAGCAAGCGCGGTGCCGTCCAGGTCTCGAGCAAGTTCGAGCATGTGCCTCCACCGACGCGATTCGGCCCCCAATACCTGACGTACGTGCTGTGGGCCATCACTCCGGAGGGGCGCCCTTTGAACATGGGCGAACTGATTCTGGATGAAGACAACGAGGGCAAGCTGAAAGTGACCGCTGACCTGCAATCGTTCGCCATGATCGTCACCGCCGAGCCCTATTATTCGGTGACCCAGCCGAGCGGACTCGTCGTGATGGAAAACTCGCTCCGGCCGGGCACGCGTGGACGCGTTGAGGAGGTGTCCGCAAGATACGAGCTGATGCCGCCAACCGAGCACGTCTACCAGGTAAACCCGCCTACCTATTACGAAAACGGGACCAAGCTCCCGATGGACCAGTACGAAGCCGTCCTCGCTTTATACCAGGCGCGCAACGCAATTCAAATCGCGCAGTCGCAAGGTGCGGACCAGATCGCTCGCGACTCGATGGACAAGGCGCAGCAGTTGTATCGCGAAGCGCAGATGCAGCAGGACCACCGCAAGGACCCGAAGAAGGTGGTCATGATGGCGCGCCAAGCCGCGCAGGCGGCCGAGGATGCGAGGTTGGTCGCGGCGAAGCGGCGAGTGCCGCCGCCGGCGGAATAACAGCCAAATGGTATTACACTCCGTCGAAATCTTCGCCGCCCGCGCAGATTTCGTCTGGTTGACGTGGCGCAGGCACTCGTGCCTGCCGCGCCGGGACTCGTCCCGGCGCTTGGTGGGGCGGACTTCAGTCTGCCCATCGCCGGCTTCAGCCGGCGATTCTTTTTGGTTGCGGCTCTGCCGCTCTGCGGGGCAGGCGGTTTCGCCTGCCCTCCACAGTCCGGAGTTTGTCCTACTTCGTCTTCAGCTTTTCCCGCTGCTCGCGAAGCACCGCCTTGCGGCTCAGTTTGATCTTGTTGCCCTCAACGGCGAGGACCTTCACCAGAATCTGATCGCCTTCCTTCAACTCGTCGCGCACTTCCTTGATGCGTGTCTCGGCGATCTCGCTGATGTGCAGCAGCCCGTCGGTTCCGGGGAAGATCTCGACGAACGCACCGAAGTCCACAAGCCGAACCACTTTGCCCAGGTAGGTCTTGCCGATCTCCGCCACCGCAGTAATCTCCGCGATGATCTGCATCGCCTTCTGCGCCGAGGTTGCGTCGGTGGATGCGATCTGGATCGAGCCGTCATCGTCCACGTCGATCTTGACGCCCGTGCGCTCGATGATGCTCTTGATCACCTTGCCGCCCGGTCCGATGACTTCGCGGATCTTGTCGGTTGGAATCTGCATTGTATAGATGCGCGGGGCGTACTGTGACATGGTGTCGCGCACATTGGGCATCGCCTCGTTCATCTTCTCGAGGATATGCAGGCGGCCGCGCTTAGCCTGGTCCATGGCCTCCTTCATGAGCTGGGCGGTCACGTTGGGCACCTTGATATCCATCTGGAGGCCGGTGATGCCCGTGCGTGTGCCTGCGACCTTAAAGTCCATGTCGCCATAGTGGTCCTCGGCGCCCGCGATGTCGGTGAGGATCGCGTAGCGGTCGCCTTCGAGCACCAGTCCCATCGCGACGCCGCCGACCGGCGAGATGATGGGTACGCCGGCATCCATCATCGCCAGCGTCGCGCCACAGACCGTCGCCATTGAACTCGACCCGTTCGACTCGAGGATGTCACTGACCACGCGCAGCGTGTAAGGGAACACCGTCTCGTCGGGCAACACTGCCTTCAGGGAACGCTCGGCGAGCGCCCCATGGCCGATCTCGCGGCGCCCCGGACCGCGCATAAAACCGACTTCTCCCACGCTGAAGGGCGGGAAATTATAATGCAGCATGAAGCGCTTGGACGCCTCGCCGGGCTCGAGCAGCTCGACGCGCTGCTCATCATCCTTGGTTCCGAGCGTGACGGTGACCAGCGCCTGCGTCTCCCCGCGCGTGAACAGCGCCGAGCCGTGCGTACGCGGCAACATCGCCGTCTCGACTGTGATTTGACGAACTTCGTCGAACGCGCGGCCGTCGGGCCGGTGGCGCTCCTGCAGCATATCCTCCCGGAAGATCCGCTCCATCAGCACTTCGAAAAGCTTGCCACCCTCCGCGCGTTGTTCCTCGGGCAAAGCCTCCAGCATTCGCTTCTTGAGCGCATGGACCCGATGGTGGCTCTCGAGTTTCGGATACTTTTGCATGTTGAGCACGTCCTTCAGCTCAGCGCCGTACTGTTTGGCGATCTGACTGAGCAGCTCGGTGTTGACCGGAGGCGGCACGAACTCCCGCTTAGGCTTTCCGCACTTCGCCACCATTTCGCGAATCGTCGCGGCGATCTTGCGGCAGCACTCGTGTCCGTACTCGATCGCCTCGAGCACCTCTTCCTCCGAGGCCTGCTGCGCACCGGCTTCGACCATCACAATCCCGCCCTCGGTGCCCGCGACCACGATGTTCAACTGCGACTCGCGCGATTCCGAATAGGTCGGGTTCGCGACCAACTTGCCATTGACTTTTCCGATCCGCACCGCGCCCAGGATGTGCGCGAACGGAATGTCGGAAATGGCCAGCGCGGCTCCCGTGCCTACCATGGCTAGTTTGTCCGGATCCTGCTCTGGATCGGCCGACAGCACCATCGCGATAATTTGCGTTTCATTCGAATAGCCCTCGGGGAACAGCGGCCGGATGGGACGATCGATCAACCGGCTGGTGAGGATCTCTTTTTCCGAAGGGCGTCCTTCGCGCTTGATGAATCCGCCCGGTATCTTTCCGGCGGCATAAGTATACTCACGGTAATCGACGGTCAGTGGAAAGAAGGTAGCTCCCACCTTGGGATCCACGTTGGAGCACGCCGACACCAATACAACTGAATCTCCGGAGCGCACGAGCACGGACCCATTGGCCTGTTTCGCCAGTTTTCCGGTTTCCAATGTGATTTTGTGACCGTCAAGGTCTACTTCAAAGATATGCGACTGTGACATTCTTACGTCCTCCAATCACGGCCGCTAACACGGCCGGGGTGAGATGTAAGAGAGTTGACTTTGCGGGGCTAAGCAGGTGAACTTGCGACGCAAACTCTAGCGGCGGATACCAAGCCGCTGGATCACGGTTTTATACCGCTCCGGCCCGGTGTTTTTCAGATACGTCAGAAGCCGCCGACGCTTCGCCACCATGATCAGCAGTCCTCGCCGCGACGCATGATCTTTCTTGTGCGTCTTGAAATGCTCGGTTAGCTGAGTGATCCGGTCACTGAGGATTGCAATCTGAACTTCTGGTGAACCAGTGTCGGACTTGTGGACCCGGTTGGTCGTGATGATGTTCTTCTTACGTTCTGCCGCCAGCGCCATCTAGAGCTGCTACTCCTTGTCTTCTCTTTGATCTCGTTGTAATCAGACAACAGCATAACACAGGCGCAACCCGGTTTGCTCTGGTTTCTGCCAGAGCCCATCAGTAGAGCCTTTGGATCGCCTCTGAAGACCGTTTGGGGCCAGAAGCGTGACAGACGAGCATTCCGGTGTATACTCAACCGCGGTTCGCAAGTGTGAGATGAGCAGGTGGAACGACGACCCGTCTCCACTGCGCCGTCATGGCTTTGAGATGAGACCGACGCTTTACCTTGAAACAACTATCCCCAGCTACTTGGTATCGCGGCCGAGTCGCGATCTGATCATCGCAGCACACCAGCAGGTGACCATGGAGTGGTGGAGCACTCGACGGAGCGCCTTCGACATTTTCGTTTCACAGCTAGTTTTGGACGAGGCCAGGGCCGGGGACTCCGAAGCCGCCGGAGCAAGGCTCCAAGCGATCAAAGGGCTTCCACTCCTCGACATCACTGGCGAAGTTGGGCTGCTGCTTGGACGCATGATGTCGTCGGGCGTTATCCCGCCGAAAGCCGCAGCCGACGTGGCCCATATTGCCATCGCCGCCGCGCACGGATTGGATTTTCTAATGACCTGGAACTGCGTACACCTCGCCAACGCGGTTATTGCAAAAGCAGTGGCAAGAGTCTGCAGGGACCTGGGCTTTGAATGCCCAGTCATCTGCACTCCGGAAGAACTCATGGGAGAATGAGGTGATGGCGAAAGATCCGATTGTAGAAGAGATTCGACAGGTTCGAGAAGGCTTGGCCGCGCGCTACAACTATGATCCAAAAGCGATGCTTGCTGCAGCCAAGAAGCGCCAACGAAAATCGGGGCGCCGAGTGGTTTCATTCCTGACAAAGAAGAAGCTGACCGCGTAGCGAGATTACTCGCAACCCTTAACCCTTCAGCATCCCCACCACGGCCGTCACCACAATCGACCCCATGCCAATCGGAATCATGTACTTCCACCCGATGTTCATGAGCTGGTCGTAACGGAAGCGCGGGAACGTGCCGCGGAACCAGATCATCACGTAGACGAACAATCCGACCTTGAAGAGAAACCAGAACAGGCCGATGATCTTCACGTTGATCGCCGGAACCAGGAACGGCAGCCCCACCAGCACCCCCAGCGCCGCGGCGCCGACCAGCACCTTCTGCTGCACCGGATCTTTCAAGCGCTTCACCAGGATCAGGCTGCTCGCACCGGACCCGATGAACAGCAGCGCCGGGAACAGCATGTTGAGCGGCGCCTCGAGCCACGCGACGCCCGGGAACGGGCGCAGCCATCCGCCCCAGAACAGCGTTACGGCGACGCCGGACACCACGAAAATATTTGCGTACTCGGCGAGAAAATAGAGCGCCCAACGAAAGCCGCTATATTCGGTGTGGAAGCCTGCAACCAATTCCGATTCGGCTTCGGGCAAATCGAACGGCGCGCGGTTCGTTTCGGCGGTCGCAGAAATCAGATAGACCACGAAGGGCACGATCATGAGCCCGTAGTTCTCGAAGACGAACCAGATCCCTCGCTCCTGTTGCGCCCTTACGATGCCCTGCATGCTGAGAGTGCCCGCGACCATCAATCCGGACAGCAGCGCGAATGACAGCGCGACTTCATAGCTTACCAATTGCGCTGCACTACGAAGAGCGCCAAGCAGCGGGTAGTGACTGTTCGACGCCCAGCCTCCCAGGATGATGCCCAGAATACCCACCGACGACATCGCCATCACGACGAGAACGCCGACATTCACGTCCGCCACATACAGCCAGTCGCTCAGCGGCAGCACGGAGAACGCAGTGAGCGCGGTGAACGTTGAAATCACTGGCGCGATCCAGAAAATGCCCTTGTCCGCTTCGCTCGGGACGATGTCCTCCTTGAGCAAAAGTTTCAGCGCGTCGGCGATGGGCTGCAAGAGGCCGTGCGGGCCGACGCGCATCGGCCCGAGGCGCACCTGAAAATCGGCCAGCACCTTGCGCTCGATGAGCACGATGTAGCCCGCCATAAGCGGGAACACCGCGATTACGGCCAGGGTGACGGCGAGCGGAATGAACAGCGGACTATCAAACATAGGGCGCCTGAATAGTAGGGCGGCCCATTGGGGCCACCCCACGATTTTTGATCAAGTCTTTCATTTGAACAACGAATTCTGTGCCAGCTTCAGCACCGGCTCCGGGTACAGCCCGATCGCGAGCGTCAGCACGCCGGTCGCGGCCACGGCCACGCGCAGACCCAGGCTCGCCGCCAGCTTCGATTCCTCGGTCGGAGCGCCGACGAACATAGAGCGCACGAGCCGGAAGTAGTAATAGATCGCGACGGCGACGTACATCACCCCGACCACAGCCAGAAAGTAGTGGCCGGTCTGGATCAGCGACAGAAAGATGTAATACTTGCCAATGAATCCTGCCGTCGGCGGAATCCCCGCAAGCGACAGCAGAAACACCAGCATCAGAATCGCGTAGCCGGGACTCTTGTGCATCAGGCCGCTCAGGTCGTCGATGTCCTCGCCCGCCTGGTTTTTCCGCCGCAGCGCCACGATCACCAGGAAGGCGCCGAGGTTCATGAACGCGTACACCAGCACGTAAATTGCGATCCCGTTGATTCCCGTCTCATTGCCGGCTACCAGCCCCAGCAGCATGTAGCCGGCGTGCGAGATCGAGCTGTACGCGAGCAGCCGCTTCACGTTGGTCTGGCTGATCGCCGCGAGATTGCCGACGGTCATCGTCGCGATCGCGACCACCGCCAACAGCGGCTCCCATGCCGGCCGCGCCACGCTCAACGGTCCCAGGAAGATGCGCATCAGAAACGCAAACGATGCCGCTTTGGAGGCCACCGACAGATACGCGGTCACCGTAGTCGGCGCGCCTTCGTAAGCATCGGGCGCCCACATGTGGAAAGGCACCGCCGAGATCTTGAACAGCAATCCGACCGCTGTCGTCACCATCGCGAGGTACACCACCGGGTCCCACGGATCGCGCGCCGCGATCGCCGAAGCGATGTCGCGGATCTTGGTCGAGCCCGACAAGCCGTACATCAGCGAAAAACCGTACGCCAGAAAGCCGCTCGAGAATGCGCCCAGGATCAGATACTTCAGCGCCGCCTCATTCGAGCGCCTGTCCGATCGTAAGAATCCGACCATGATGTAGAAGCACAGCGCCATCAGCTCCAGGCCGATGAACAGCGTCACCAGATCCGTGCCGCTCGCCAGGAAAAACATCCCGCAATTCGCGAGCAGCAGCAGCGCGTAGAACTCGCCGTGATGCTCGCCTTCGAGCTCCAGGTAGCGATACGACACGATCGCCACTATCAGCGTCGAAACCAGAAACACCCAGTTGAAAAACAGCGAAAAACCGTCGAGGGTGAGCGATCCCTGAAACGCCGTGAGCTCCTTTGCGCCGCTCTCCCAGAGCCACTTCTGCTGGTGTCCCAGAGCAAACGCCGTCAGCGCCAGAGCGGGCAGCACAAAGATGGCTACCAGCCGCTTCCGCTGCGCCGGGTTCGGCACGATCAGCGTGTCAAGCAGCAGAATCGCACACCCGAACAGCGCCAGCATCAACGCAGGCTTCAGGACGAAGTGATCGTTGAGTGAATAAAACTGGTTCATGGAACTCCTGCGCGGTTCGGGATCAGCGGGTCCTGATTCGGGATCTGTACCGGCGGCAGCGACTCATCGGCGGGCCGCGTGCCCTGGAAATAACCCGGCCTCACTCGCTCGACAATCCGCGCCACGGGCTTCTCGAGCACATCGAAGTACGGCTTTGGATACACACCGATCCAAATCGCCCAGCCGATCAACGGCAGAAACACCGCCATCTCCGCCGGCGTCATGTCGCGAAGATGCAGATTCTTCCCGTTCGTGATTTGACCCAGCATCGTGCGCTGATAAAGCCACAGCAGATAAGCCGCGCCCAGCACCACGCCCGTCACCGCGAATCCCGCCCACGCGCGGTTCGCTTCGAACGCTCCTTGCAAGATTGTGAACTCACCGACGAAGCCGTTGAGCAGCGGCATGCCCGCCGAGCTGAGCATCGCGAAGGCGAATACGATCGCGTACTTCGGCATCACATGCGCGATGCCTCCATATTCGGCGATGTCGCGCGTGTGCCGCCGCTCATAGATCACGCCGATGATCAAGAACAGCATTCCCGTCGAGATGCCGTGATTGATCTGCTGGATCACGCTGCCGGCGATGCCGTTCGGATTCAGCGCGAAAATCCCCAGCGTGCAAAAGCCCAGGTGGCTCACCGACGAATACGCGATCAGCTTCTTCCAGTCCTGCTGCATCAGGCTCACCAGCGCGCCGTAAATGATTCCGATGATCGACAGAATTCCCAGCGCCTGCACGATCGTCTGGTCGATCGAAGCCTTGGGCAGCAGCGGCAGCGAGAAGCGAATGAAGCCGTACGTGCCCATCTTCAGCAGCACGCTGGCCAGAATCACCGATCCTGCGGTTGGCGCTTCCACATGGGCATCCGGCAGCCACGTGTGGAACGGGAACATCGGCACCTTAATCGCGAAGCCGGCGAAAAACGCCCAGAACACCCAGTGCTGCGTGCTGAGCGGCAGATCGAGCAACATCAGATCGGCGATCTCGAATGTGTACCTGCCGAACTGCTGGTGATAGTTGAAGTACAGCACCAGGATGCCGATCAGCATCAGCACCGAACCCGCCAGCGTGTAAAGGAAAAACTTGATCGCGGCGTACAGTTTCCGCGGGCCGCCCCACACGCCGATGATGAAGTACATCGGCACCAGCACCAGCTCCCAGAACACGTAAAAGAGGAAGAAGTCGAGCGATACGAAAACGCCGAGCATGCCGGTCTGGAGCAGCATGAACATCGCGTAGTATTCTTTGACGCGATCCTGGATGGGTCCCCACGAGTACAAGACCGCCAGGAATCCTACCAGCGTGGTCAGCAACACGAGCAGCAGGCTGATGCCGTCGATCCCGATTAGGAACTGCACACCGAGGCTGGGAATCCACTCGTAGCGTTCCACGAGTTGAAAGCCCCCGTTGTTCTTGTCGAACCGCGTGATCAGCGGCAGCGAGATCATGAAGCCCGCGAAGGCGACGAAATTCGCCCACAGCCGGATCGCGTTCTTGCTCGACGAAGGAATGAACAACAACACCAGGAGGCCGGCCAGCGGCGTAAACAGCACGGTGCAGAGCAGGTGTTGATCCATCGCTATCTACCCATCAAGTAGTAACCGAAGAACAGCAGCACACCCGCCACCACGAAGAGCGCGTATCCCTGCACCTGGCCCGTTTGCAGGATCCGGACCGGGTACGATGCGATCTTCACCAGAAACGAACCGAGCCGCACAGCGCCGTCGATGATCCACGTGTCCCACCACATCGAAATCGTAGACGACAGACGTGTGAGCCAGCCCACACCGTTCACGGCCCCGTCCACCACGTTGCGGTCGAAGGCGGAAAGAAATCGCCCGCCACCCATCGAGAGTCCATGCACGAACAGGAAATCGTAGATCTCGTCGAGATACCACTTGTTTAACAGCGTGCGATGCAACGGGCGCAGCGAGGTCTCGAGCTTTTCGGGAATCTCGGGCTTGATGACATAAAAGTAACGCGCGATCGCGATGCCGGCCACCGCGACGCCCACGGAAATCAGCATCAGGAGCCACTCGATCGCTGTGTCGTGATGCGCGGCCTCCTCGGCTGCGTGCATGGCCTCCGACCGGAATACCGGCTCCAGCCAGTGCTCAAACAACCGGAAACTGTCCGGGAAAATACTCCACAACTTCGGCACGCCGATCCAGCCCGCAAGCACGCTGCCGAGCGCCAGCACCTGGAGCGGAATGGTCATCGACTTCGGCGACTCGTGAATCTTCTTCACCACGTCCGGCGCGACGCGGCTGGCGCCGTAGAACGTCATGTTCATGAGACGCCACATGTAGAACGCTGTCATGCCCGCCGTCACCAGCCCCACCGCCCAGAGCGCTTTCGCACCGTGCGGCGAGCTGAACGCCTGCCAGAGAATCTCGTCCTTCGAAAAAAATCCGGCCAGGCCCGGGATGCCTGCGATCGCCACCGAGCCTATGAACATCGTCCCATGCGTGATCGGGATCTTGTCCTTTAGCGCGCCCATCTTGCGCATGTCCTGTTCCCCGGACATGGCGTGAATCACCGAGCCCGAGCCAAGGAACAGGAGAGCCTTAAAAAACGCGTGAGTGAACAGGTGAAAGACCGCCACCCAGTACGCACCGGCGCCCAGCGCCATCACCATGTATCCGAGCTGGCTCACGGTCGAATACGCCAGCACGCGCTTGATGTCGTTTTGTACCAGCCCGATCGATGCCGCCAGAATCGCCGTGAATGCACCGACTGTCGCGACGATGCCCAACGTGTGCGGTGTGAGCTGGAAGAGAAAGTTCGATCGCGCCACCATGTAGACACCGGCGGTCACCATGGTCGCCGCATGGATCAATGCGGACACCGGCGTCGGGCCTTCCATCGCGTCCGGCAACCAAGTGTGAAGCGGGAACTGGGCACTTTTACCAATGCAACCGCAGAAGATGCCCACGCCCGCGACGAACAGCAGCC